>JAQUIZ010000008.1:0-38379 GCA_028683355.1 Fermentimonas sp. | reverse complement strand
TGGACCGGGTGCAACAAACACAATAACAGGAATTACGGACGCAATGATGGATAGTACGCCTCTTGTTGTGATTTCTGGTCAGGTTAGTTCTGCCCTATTGGGCTCTGATGCTTTTCAGGAAGCTGACGTAATGGGCGTCACGCAACCCATAACCAAATGGGCATATCAGGTGAGGCGTGTAGAAGATATTGCCTGGGCTGTTTCAAGAGCATTCTATATCGCTTCAAGCGGCAGACCTGGTCCTGTCGTACTCGATATTGCCAAAGATGCTCAGATTAACAGTTGCGAATATAAATATCAAAAGAGTAACTTTTTACGCAGTTATCAGCCTGTACCCGATATTGAGGAGGCAAATATAAAGAAGGCCGCTGAAGTAATTAATAGTGCTAAAAAACCCCTGGCTTTGATAGGGCAGGGTGTTATCCTGGGAAATGCCGAAGAAGAGCTTCGTGCTTTTCTTGAGAAAGCTGATATTCCTTTCGGTTCAACTATTCTGGGGCTTTCGGCAATGCAAAGTAATCATCCATTGAATTTTGGAATGCTGGGAATGCATGGTAACGTTGCACCAAATATGATGACCAATGAATGCGATGTTTTGATTGCAATAGGCATGAGGTTTGATGACAGAGTTACAGGTGATCTTAAAACCTATGCTAAACAGGCTAAGGTTGTTCATTTTGATATTGATCTCGCTGAGTTGGATAAGAATGTGAAAACAACAGTTAAGGTTGTAGGGGATGCAAAACAGACGTTACCACTTGTCACCGAGCTGCTTGAAAAGAAGTCGCACTCTGAATGGATTTCAGAATTCAAACCCTATGTGCAGAAAGAGTATGACCTTGTAATAAACAACGAGCTATACCCGGAAAATGGAGGCGAAATTAAAATGGGCGAGGTAATTAACAAAGTAACTGAAGCTACAGGTAATAAGGCTATATGCGTTACAGATGTTGGTCAGCACCAGATGATGAGCACCCGCTACTTTAAATATACTCAATCAAGAAGTATGGTTACTTCAGGAGGGCTCGGCACAATGGGTTTCGGACTGCCTGCAGGTATAGGTGCCAAGTATGGTGCACCTGACAGAACTGTTTGTGTCTTTGTTGGTGATGGTGGCTTGCAAATGACTATGCAGGAATACGGTACAATTATGGAGTATGATATTGATGTGAAAATTATCCTTCTTAATAATAATTACCTTGGAATGGTACGTCAATGGCAGGAGTTATTTTTCGATGAGAGATACTCTGAAACACATCTTAAAAATCCAGACTTCATTAAAGTAGCTGATGCATATAATATAAAAGGTCGTAAAGTAACAAAACGTGAAGAACTTGACGATGCTATTAGTGAGATGCTCAATCATAAGGGTGCTTTCCTGCTTGAAGTGGTTGTAGAAACAAAAGGTATGGTTTATCCTATGGTGCCTGCCGGTGGTTGTGTAACAAATATTTTACTTGGAAACGGTCAGACTATGTAAAACGGATTGGTTGTGATCTATGAACAGTTTCATGATAGATGTCATGTGTGATGAATCAAATTTAAAATCAACAAAAATGGAAGACAATAAAACATTGTATACATTAACCATTTTCTCAGAGAATACGGTGGGTGTGCTAAATCAGATTACTACAATATTTACCCGCAGACAATTGAATATAGAAACGCTTTCGGTTTCCCCGTCAGCCATAAAAGGTATTCACAAATTTACAATAACAACTTTCTCGAACGATGAGGAGGTTATGAAGAAACTTGTACGCCTAATAGACAAAAGGGTTGATATCCTTAAAGCATATTATAATACCGACGAGGATTTAGTTCACCAGGAACTGGCTCTATATAAGCTGTCTACCGAGAAAGTGCTTGAGCATGGTTCAATAGAGTATCTGGTAAGGAAATACAATGTACGTATTTTGGAGATTTCTAAAGACTGTATAGTTTTCCTTAAGGCTGGTCATTATATCGAGACTCAGAGTCTCTTTGATGAGCTGGCTGAGAAAATAGGTGTTCTGCAATTTGTACGTTCCGGAAGAATAGCTATCACTAAATCTAAAGTAGAAAGATTGAGCGATATGCTTGCAAAGAGAGAACAGTCTAACAAAAATAGAGAAGAACAAATGAGCAGTATACTTGGTTATACTGATTAACAAGAGATTAAATATATAATTTAGTAATATTACCAAAACTTATCCCCTTTATAGGAGTATAAGTGAGGCTAAAATCAAACAAAATGGCAAAAATGAATTTTGGCGGAGTAGAAGAAAATGTAGTAACCCGCGAAGAGTTTCCGTTGAGTAAAGCTCAGGAAGTATTAAAAGATGAGATAATTGCAGTTATTGGCTATGGTGTTCAGGGTCCCGGACAATCGTTGAACTTGCGTGATAACGGTTTTAATGTGATTGTCGGACAGCGTAAAGAAAGCAAGACATGGGATAAAGCGGTAGCTGATGGCTGGGTGCCTGGTGAAACTCTTTTCGAGATTGAAGAAGCTTGTGAAAGAGCTACAATTATTCAATATCTTCTGTCTGATGCTGCACAGATTTCAGTGTGGGATACAGTAAAGAAACATTTAACACCCGGCAAAGCACTTTATTTCTCACATGGTTTTGGAATCACATACAAAGAGCGTACAGGAATTGTTCCGCCTGCAGATGTTGATGTTATCCTGGTTGCACCAAAAGGTTCAGGAACCAGTCTTCGCAGGATGTTTCTTGAAGGACGTGGATTGAACTCGAGTTATGCAATATTTCAGGATGCAACCGGCAGAGCCTACGAACGTGTAGTGGCTTTGGGTATTGGTGTTGGCTCAGGATACTTGTTTGAAACAGATTTTAAACGTGAGGTGTTTTCTGACCTTACTGGTGAGCGTGGCACACTGATGGGCGCTATTCAGGGAATTATGCTTGCACAGTATGAAGTACTTCGTGAAAACGGACATACTCCGTCTGAAGCTTTCAATGAAACTGTTGAAGAGCTTACTCAATCTCTTATGCCATTGTTTGCTGAGAATGGAATGGATTGGATGTATGCAAACTGTTCAACAACAGCTCAACGTGGTGCACTCGACTGGATGGGACCATTTCATGATGCTACAAAGCCGGTTTTTGATAAACTATATAAAGAGGTGGCCAACGGAAACGAGGCTCAGCGTTCAATAGATAGCAACTCTCAGCCAGATTATCGTGTGAAGCTTGAAGAGGAACTAAAAGAACTGCGAGAAAGTGAAATGTGGCGGACAGGTGCTGTTGTTCGCAAACTCAGACCTGAGAATAACTGATTCAATATTATCTGAATCATATAAAGCAAAAGAGACTAGGATTTAATCTTAGTCTCTTTTTTAATCTGTTTACCGGATTTATATAATACGGCTCTTTTTTATGCTATAATTGCAATCTTAAATATGTAATCTAGTTTATAATGAGTCGATATTAGTCCACCTTCATAAGATCCAGCTTTTCATCATCCCTGCCACGGTCGTAGAACATCTTTTTAAGCGGATTCTTACGTGCTTCGTCGTATGTTATACGATTCCTGTGAATATCAATGGCCATGTAGATTGCCTGTCGGAATGATTCATCCGAAGCTTCGTTTTTACCCGCAATATCATATGCAGTACCGTGATCGGGTGAAGTGCGTACAATTGGAAGACCAGCAGTATAGTTAACCCCCATATCCATTGCCATTGTCTTAAAAGGAATCAATCCCTGATCATGATACATTGCCAGTATAGCATCAAACTCCTTGAATCTTCCACTGCCAAAAAAACCGTCAGCGGCAAATGGTCCTGCACATAATATCCATTCATCCTGAGCCTCTTTAACTACAGGTGCAATTATTTCTTCTTCCTCTTTACCAAGGAGCCCATTTTCTCCTGCATGGGGATTAAGTCCGAGCACCGCAATTCGAGGTGCATCAATACTGAAATCACGTTTAAGGGTTTTGTTCAGAGTTCTTATTTTCTCAGCCAGAAGCTCTTTTGAAAGTGAAGATGATATATCTTTAATTGGAATATGAGTTGTTGCAAGAGCAACACGCATTGTTTGCGTAGCCATAATCATGAGGGCTTTTTCACCTTCACCTGCAAATCTCTCTTCAAGAAACTCAGTGTGACCTGGAAAATTAAATTGATCGCTCTGAATAGTGTCTTTGTTGATAGGCAGTGTAACCAAAACGTCAATCTTGTTTTCTTTCAGGTCTTTAGTAGCGCAGTCCAAAGCAATAAAAGCTGATTCACCTGCTTCGGATGTTGGTTTACCGATATCAATACGGGTTTCATCTTTTACACAATTCAAAAGATTTATTTTCCCCTCTCTTGACTCTTCAACGCTATTTATTATATTAAAATTGACAGTATTGTTATTAAGCACCTTACGATGGTAGGATGCCGATTTTGATGATCCGTATATTATTGGATTAAACAATTCCAGCATTCGCATGTCGGAAAATGTCTTCATCAATATTTCGTATCCAACCCCATTTACATCTCCATGTGTAATGCCTACTTTAATTAGCTCTGACATGTATATATTTTTAATTCTCTAATGTTTGGTTCTTATTTGCTATGCTTCAATAATAGCCTCTTCGGGTTTTGGTAAACTGATAGTATACAAAGTGGCCTCAAGATTTCGCATAAGATTTCTTTTGTTGCTTTCAGGTGCGTAAACATATGCTTCCACAACAACAACCATTCCGGTGTTATCATTCACGAATGCATGCATTACAAACGGACCTCCCATCATATCGGTTGTCATCTCCCACAAACCCCTTAACTCAGCTCGAAAGACTCCGTCAACAACAAATCTCCTGTAGTCAGGGGAATATGCTGTTGCTGTTGTCATCTGTGATTCGAATGATCCTTTAATGTATTTACCCAAAAATTCGTTGCGTACTTTAATTAGTGAATCTTTCTCGAAAACTGTTTCTGAAGTATAGGGAAACTGATAAATAACTATGTCTTGGCGACCTCTTCCCGAGTTGTTTGTAGCCCAAAGAAAGTTGTTGAACTCTTCGAAATTTGACATCCCCTTTGGAAAGTGAATATTGATACCAAACATCTGCTGGGCACGTACAACCGGACTTTTAATCTCACTCTTGAGCCATTGTGCATTACGCTCAAGCTCTTTTTCGATAAAATAATTAACTATAACATCTTTATTGTCTGTTACATAGTTAGCGAAACTTGTGCTGTCAGGTGCTTTTATATTCATAATAACCTGACCAACGGCATAAGTGTCGAGCTCAGCCTCCAGTTTGGGCTGACTATATATTTCTGAAATTACAGGAATTACTATATTTCTAGCCATCTTAAATGTACTCGTGAAATTTTCAGGAGTAATGTGAAGTATTCTGAAGTTTGGTTCAGGCTGTGGTAACCCTTTCGTGTTTGAATTGAGCACATCAAAAAGTGCTCTTCCTGAAGCACCTTCCCATGAGGAGTCATCCATAATTACCATAACTTCGTTTGTAGCTCCTGAAGCGGAAAGAAATCCACCTCCGCCGTTACACGAAGTTAAAAGAACAATCGACGTTAAAAGAGAGAGTAAACCTACCAGATGTTTCATAATATTCATATTGTGATTTCACTATATTCACTTTGTAAAACAAATATACAATTATTTGTGTGGAAAAGAAGCTGTTTGGTTTTAATTTATGATAAAAAGTTAGCTCTTATCACCTATCTTGGAGGTTGAGAGCATACCGCACGCTGCATAAATATCTTCACCCCTGGATGCACGTATTGTACATATAAAACCTTTTGAAGTGAGAGTGTCTCGGAATTTAATCATGTTTTCGTTTGTTGAAGGGCGAAGTTTACTCATGGGAATAACGTGAAAACGGATGAGGTTGATTCTGCAGTCCAGACCGTTAAGCAGCTTCGCCAGCTCTCTTGCATAAAGCAGAGAATCATTAACTCCGTCAAACATGATATATTCGAATGATAAACGGCGTTGATGGCTCCAATCGTAATCACGAAGCAAGTCAATTACCGAGTTAATAGGAGCTGATTTTTCAATCGGCATGATTGATAAGCGCTCCTCAGAGATAGGGTTATGCAGACTTATCGCAAGGTGACACTTGCTATCATCAAGGAACCGTTTCAGGTTTGATGTCAGTCCGATTGAAGAAAGTGTAATCCTTCTGGGACTCCAGGCAAGTCCATACTCAGCCATAAGCAGGTCAGAAGCTTTTTTTACATTCTTATAATTATCCAATGGTTCGCCCATTCCCATGAAAACAAGATTAGTAATCTCTTCTGAATCGGGAACAGAATATACCTGATTGAGAATCTCCCCTGCAGTCAGATTGTCTTGCAAGCCCTGCTTACCTGTCATACAGAAATCACAGTTCATACGACAGCCAACTTGCGATGATACGCAAATAGTAAGCCTGTTGTCCTCAGGTATTGTAACTGTCTCAATAAACTTACCGCTGTGAGTTCTGAAAAGCATTTTTCGTGTTCCGTCTATTGATGTCTTTATATCCAGTGGTTCAGTTCGTCCTACATCAAATTTATCTGAGATAATCTCTCTGTTCTTCAGCGATATATTGGTCATTTCATCAATAGACTTCACTCGCTTAAGATATACCCAGTCGGCAATCTGTTTAGCTGTAAATTTAGGAAGATTAAGCTCCAGTACGCTTTCTGTTATTTCGGCCAGCGTCATACCGAGAAAATATTGTTTTGATTCCATTATGTTCCTTTAATTGAAGTACAAAGATACGGAGGATTTAGCAAAATTATGCATCGTAAAGAAAAAGAGTAGGTGATCATATTAAAATAAGTATTACTTATGTCAATGAGTAGGACTTCGTTCAAAGATGACTTATAGATAGCTTATATACAGATAAGCTATCTATAAGTAATCTATAAGTAATCTTTGGGTGAATTACGTTGTCTAGTCCAGGGGTTTAAGCATTTGTAATTAACCGTAGCATATAAAAAAACAAAACCGAGGGCTTTCTCAAGTCCCCGGTTCACTTTTTCTGTAATTTAAAAGTAGAGTTTTATTTAATAAATTTAATCACCTGATTTTACTTTTCCTATGCCGTTTTTCGACAAATCTGTTTTCTGAGGTTTACCATAATAAGTAATATTACCAATTCCGTCAGACGAGGCTTTAAGATATTCCGAAGCAAAGCAGCTTACATTACCAACACCTTCAGACGAGGCAAAAGCGTTTTTTGCTCTAAGTTTTTCTGCTTCTACATTTCCCACTCCTTCTGACTTAATGTCGATATTATCTGCGGTACCTCCTAAAATGATATTTCCCACACCTTCAGAGTCAATTTTTATATATCCAGCTTGCAGATTTTCTGCAGTGATATTACCCACACCCGATGAGTTTATTGTCAGTTCAGGGGTTTTAAATGTCCCTTCAATAACAATGTTACCTACACCCTCACTATCAATATAGGTCAGGTTAGGAGTAGTTATTGAAACTGTAAGTTTGTTGGCACTTCTGTTGAAACGTTTAAGCAGACGTTCCTCCATATCTAAAACAAGTGTGCCATTTTCGATTTTAACCTCTAATATATCAAGGATTTCTTCATTTCCCTCTGCAGTAACGTTTGTGGTTTGTCCTTGACGGATATTGATATTGCCCACAATTGAAGATTCTATTGATGAGAATTCAGTTATGTCAAACTGATCAGTAGCATATCTGGTTTGAGTGCAGGCTACAGTACTAATTGAAAGTATAATAACGGTAATTGCTAATTTGATCGCTGTTTTCATTTCGTTTTTTAATTATATGACATTACACCAATAATGTCGGTTACAAAAAATTAATCTTTTAACAATTCTAATATTTTCAAACGGAAAGCATACTCATATTTTGCCTGGGCTTCTTCACCCAAAGCCTGAGTCTGATTGTTCTTTGCGATAAACAGTTCGTACGAATTGCTGCGTCCGCTTTCATGTTTCTCTTCGGCAAACCTGTAAGCCTCATTGCTTGCAGTTACCGATTTCTGAGCTGCCTGCCACCTGCTTTCTGCTCCAACAGCATTATAAAAAGCCTGTTCAATTCGTTTGCGCAGTTCAAGCTTTGTTTTATCCATTTCGAGACGAGTGTTTGCAATAGCTATTTCGGCATTATGAACATTGTTTTTCACTTGAAATCTGTTGAAAATTGGAATTCTGAGATTGAAACCTAGTGAATTACTTATATTATTTTTGAGCTGAGTTGTAAATGAATCATTGACTCTGCCATTCATATTATAATAACCTGTCCCCATATTTGCGCCGAAGCTCAAAGTTGGATAATACTGCGATCTTGCCATTAACATCTCCTTTGTGCTGCTTTCAAGCTGATATTGTATGCTTCTGATTTCAGGTCTGTTTATAAGCGCACTCTCATAGACCATTTGAGATGATAACAGAGGAGTTTCATCTATTAGAGTCTCTGCAGGTGGCGAAACAATATCAAAATCATTAAAGTTATCCAGTTCCATTATTTGCGCAAGATCCAGCAGTGCCAGTTTGTAGTTACTTTCTGCCTGTACACGATTAAGCTCCTCTTTGGCAATCTGAGCTTCAATCTCATACAATTCACCCTTTGCCATTTTACCACTGTTTACCAGCTCTGTGCTTCTTTTTAAATTTGCCCGGGTGGTTTCTGTCTGATTTTCAGCTATCAGCAACAATTCGCGGTTGAGCAGAGCCTGCAGAAATGCAGTTGATACGCTCATGATAATTTCATCCTGCATTCTCTCCAGGTTGGCTTCAGAAACCATCATGTCTGCTTTTCTTGCATCAATGTTGTGCTTCATCCGCAAACCATCGAATAATGTTATGTCTGCACCAATACTGAAGTTTGTCTGAGATGAGTTTGTGTTCTGATAAGTGTTATCGAGACCTATAGACCTGCCGAATACAAAACTCTGACCTGCCGAAGCATTAACAGCAGGCAAAAGATCGGCACGAGCCTGACTGTATGCAACCATTCGCTGCTGATTGTTTAGTTCCTGTTGTTTGATATCCCTGTTATTTTCAAGAGCTGTTTCTATACATTCAAGCAATGTATATTGTTGCTGAGCAGCTATCGGGATAAGTGAGCCTACAGCAATAAAAAGGTATAAGAATTTATATCTGAGTTGCATATTATTTAACTTTTGAAACCGTTTTGAGTGAATCCTTTAAATACAATGTGTACTACTTTCTTTCCTCAATAATTTCTGTTCCACGTATCTTGTCACTCTCTTTAAGTCCTTCGACTACCTCAATATTTATTCCGTCAGATAATCCAACAGTTACAAAGTGACGTTCAAATTCCTGCGGATTTTCATTTTTAACCATGTAAACAAAAGCCGAATCACCACTGAATTCAAGTGAACTCTCAGGTATTGTCAGAACGTTTTCGCGTTTATCAAGTGTTATATCTGCATTAGCACTGTAGCCAGCCCTGATAAACAGATCTTCGGGTATTTGCAAAGCTGCTTTCATTTCGAAAAGAATAGCGCCACTCTCTTCTACACCTTTAGGAGAAATGTATTCCAAATTTGCCGGGATTGTGCGTCCCTGAATAGCACCAATAGTAATCTCGATTGGCATTCCTGAGGTTAATCGCCCTACCTCTGTTTCATCTATTTTTCCGATAAAGAGCATGTCGCTAAGATCTGCAACAGAGGCAACAGTTGTTCCGTCATTAAAGTTATTTGTCTGTATAACTGAATTGCCCACCTTAACCGGTACGTCGAGAATAGTGCCGTTTACAGTTGATCTCACCAATGTATTACTTGTCTGGGCCGAGCTTTGAGTTATACCTGTTCTGACCAGACTAAGGTTGTCTGTTGCTGCACGTAGTTCTTCTTCATCGTTCTTGTACTGCAGCTCAACTTTTTCAAACTCTTCTCTGGAGATTACCTCATTTTCGTATAGTTTACGATCTCTTTCATAGTTACTTCTGCTTTGGTTAGCTGCAAGTTTTGCCCTTTCTACTCTTGATTCGGCACTACTCAGGTTTACCATATCAGGCACAACTTGAATTTTTGCAATAATATCTCCGGCTTTGACTATATCTCCGGCTTCCTTATGAACTTCGGAAATAATTCCCGACATCTGTGGCTTAATAAGTATCTCATTACGAGGTTCTACTTTACCTGTAGCCACTGTACTTTTCTGTATGTTGCTACTTTGAGCGGTAACAATTGTGTATTGAACAACTTTAGGGCGTGATTTCTGCCATAGGAACACAAATGTGGATATTACTAAAAGGCCTAAAAGCACTAATCCAATAATTCTCAAGATTCGTTTCATAAGTTTTATTTAGTTATCTGTTTTTCTTGTATCTTTTATTCTTCACTGATCGCCTCTACGGGTTTAATCATCATTGCCCGTTGGGCAGGAATATAACCTGCAAATGTTCCAATAACTATAAGTATGATGAGGGAGACTACAGCCATAGTGAATGATATCTGCGGATCTTTAAAGAATTGATCTCCCTGACTCAGAATGATACCGGTAGCCCGAAGCAGTCCTACACCAACAATAATTCCTGTAACTCCTGCAAGTACTGTTAACACAACACTTTCACTAAGAATCTGACCGATGATGTTTCTTGGAGTAGCTCCCAGGGCTCGTCTGATGCCAATCTCTTTGGTGCGTTCACGAACAGTTACCAGCATTATATTACTTACCCCGATAGCTCCGGCAAATAATGTTCCCAGTCCCACAATCCATATTAATGCTGCTATACCGATTCCCAGGTAGTTGAACATTTTAAACTGCTCTTCAATATTCATCGAGAAGACAGCCTCCTTATCATCAGGCGAAATCTGATGTTGAAGTTTTATAATTTCAAGAATCTTATCCTGAACAACTTTAACCGGTACCCCTTTGTTAGCAGTGGCAGCCAGGAAATGGATTATATTTCCCTGATTAAATGCCTGCTGCATTGTAGAAAATGGCAGAACGACTGTTTCTTCAGTACGGCCTCCTATGCTTACACCCGAAGTGCTTCTTGCAACACCAATCACCTGGAAGTATATGCCATTGACCCTGATCTGTTGGCCTGTAGGATCTTCTCCTTTCTGAAAAAGCACTTCATAAATTCGTTCACCAATGATGCAGACTTTCCTGCGTTCTGCAATATCTATGTCGTTGACATATCTGCCGTATAATAATTTACTTTTTTCTATCAGGTCATATTCAGGATAACATCCCTTTACCAGGTAAGATCCTTTCTTTTCTCCCCTGACCACATTGTCGTCATTACCATTACCACCGGCAAAAAGTACAGGCGATAAGTACTGCAATTCTTCAACTCGTTGTCTTATAACTGGAATATCACTATTTGTCATATTCCAGTTTCGTCCTTTCTGGAATCCTCTATAAGGAAGTGTGGTGGGTGATGATGCAAAAAATGCAGAATTAGTGGCAAACCCTTCAACCTGAGAAGATATTCCACTTTCCAGTGCTGCTCCGGCGCCTACCATGAGTACAAGCATCAGCATTCCCCAGAATACACCAAAGGCTGTGAGCACGCTCCTGGATTTATTATGAGTAATGGTAATCCAAATTTCCTGCAATCTATCTAAATCGAATATTTTCATCTGATCATCTAATTTATTATTCCTGTCGCATTGCCTCAATCGGCTTCACGTTAACGGCTTTACGAGCAGGCAGATATCCTGCAAGTACACCTGATACAATCAGTATTATTGTTGCAAAAACTGCATAACCGACTTCTACGGTAGGATTAGTGAAAACAGACATTTGAGGTTCATCAGATACCGGCTGCGCGCTTGCAGCCTGTTCCATAAAGAAGTTTATGATCTCTGTAAGACCTATACCCATCATCAGTCCGATATACCCAAAGAGGGTGGTGATTATTATTGATTCCAAAATTATGGTTTTTAATATTGATGATGGTTTAGCGCCTATAGCTTTGCGTATACCAATTTCTCGGGTACGTTCTTTTACAGATACCAGCATAATATTACTTACTCCAACAATACCGGCAATAAGAGTTAATATCCCGATTATTGTTACAAAAAGTGTTATTCCTCCAAATATCTTCATTGTTTCAACATATTCAGACTGGGCATTATTTATCCAAAGTGCCTGCTCATCATTAGGATTAAAATTGAGCCGTCTGCTCATCATTGTTCTCAAAGTTTCATTAAATTTCTCATTAGCTTCTTTAGTATTAAGGCCGTCAACAGTGAAAACAATGTTGTAAAATTTCCCATTGGGATTAAAGATGGATTGAGAAGTTGTGAATGGTATATATGCTTTTGAGCCACCCCAGTCCTCTTTTCTGGAATTTATGCCAACTACTTTAAACATTAGACTGCCGAGTTTAACCGTTTTGCCTATAGCTGATTCACCCGGAAACAGGAGATCGGCAATTTTTTTATCCAGAACGATAACCTTATTATACTCCTTCATGTCCAGGTTATTGATAAAACGCCCATCCTCCGGCTTGATGGTGAGCTTTTCAATAATCGAATAGTTAGGCATCACACCCCTGATTTCGTAAGATCCGTATTCATTACCATAAGTAATGTTCATAGTGTTGTTCAGGCGGGCAGTGATCAGTCTGCTCTCCGAAACTTCATCCTTTACAAAATCCACCTCTTCACTTGTGAAAGAAAGCTGTCTGTCAGATTTGAGACCTTTGTGAGGAATGGAAGTCCTTCCAGGATACATATTTATACGGTTTACAGCCCTTGAACTGAAGTTTTGCATAACACCGTTTTTCAGACCGTTACCTGCTCCCAGAAGAATTATAAGTATAAATATACCCCATGATACAGATAATCCTGTAAGGGTAGTACGCATTTTGTTTTTTTTAAGTGTCTCGAATATTTCCTGCAGAAGGTCTATCATAAAGACTGATAATTTAAGTTTTGAGTGGTAACATGAACACCGTTATCTTTTTTGGTTTCATACTCAATCATACCATCCTTTAAGTGAATGATACGGTTAGTAGCATCAGAGACAGATTTCTCGTGAGTTACAATTATGGTGGTAATTCCCTCTTTATTCAGATTAGTAAGAACATCCATCACTTCAATGGTAGTGTTGCTGTCAAGTGCACCTGTAGGTTCGTCAGCCAGAATAATCTTAGGATTAGAAATCATTGCCCTGGCAATCGCAACGCGCTGTTTCTGTCCCCCCGAAAGCTCATTTGGCAAATGATGAGCCCAGTCTTTCAGTCCCATTTTATCAAGGTGTTCCATCGCAATAATATTACGCTTTTTGCGGCTCACTTTCTTGTAATAGAGTGGGAGAGCTACATTTTCGAGAGCATTTTTAAAATTGATCAGATTAAATGATTGAAATACAAAACCTATCATTTCGTTTCTGTACCGAGCAGCTTGAGTTTCGCTTAAATCTTTGATTATACTGCCATTAAGGTAATAATCTCCTGCATCATATGTATCCAGAATTCCTATGATATTAAGTAAAGTCGATTTGCCTGAGCCTGATGCACCCACAATGGATACATATTCACCTTTATCTATATGTAAATCTATTCCTTTAAGTACGTGAAGTGGGAGTGCTTCGGTGTGATACGATTTATGTAATTGCCTGATTTCTATCATGCGGCGCATTAATTTTAAGTTACATTTAATAAGAACGGTACAAATGTATGCCAAATATTGTACTATGCAATGCACAATACTGCCATTTTTTAGCAAATTAGTATTATTTAACTGAAAAATTTGGTATTAATGAGAATTTGATCAAAAAAAATCAGGTATTACATTAAATAAATAAAATACCTGATTGAATAGATTTACATTGACTGTTTAATTATAAATTGAAGGGTATCAATTCAAATGAATAACCCTGTTCATGCAACCACTCAATTGCGAGTGGTAATGCGTATCTTAGATTCTTTTCTGCTTTTAAAGAGTCATGAAACACGATTACAGATCCGTCCCGAGTATACTTTTTGACGTTTTCAAGTACCTGTTCCGGGTTCATATACTTACTGTAGTCGCGAGTTACCACATCCCACATAATAATTTTATACCCATTTTTCTTTAGTAAACCCGGTTGAGGAAAAATCATGTGACCGTGAGGCGGACGAAACAGTGGTGATTTAATAAGTATATCTGCTTCCTTAGTGTCATCAAGAAATTTCACAGGTGAATTCAGCCACCCCTGCATATGGTGAAATGTGTGGTTGCCGGTTCTGTGACCCTCATTAATAAGCTGATCATAAATATATCTGTATTTACGGACATTATCTCCAACACAGAAGAATGTTGCCTTTACATTATATTTGTTTAATACACTCAATACCCAAGGTGTAACTTCAGGAATCGGACCGTCATCAAATGTTAGATAAACAGTTTTTTTATCCGGTACCCTGAGTCTCCAGACAGAATTTGGGAATAATAACCTGTAAAATATTGGTGGTTGTTCAATTAGCATATTTTGAACCTTTATTTAACACAAGAGACTATAGGGCAGTATATCACTACACTGCCTGTCTCTATTTTTTAATAACTTTATTGTGCTGTTGAACTATATTGTTCAAGCAAACGGGGATTAAACTGCTTCATCATACCCATTGCTTTTTGCATAATTTCTTCCTCTTCAGCCTGACGGATTGTGTCGTTAGCAGGTGTAGAATAATACCCCCGAACAGCACTGTCGGTAATCTCTCTTAAAACAGTATCACCCACATAAGGAATACCTTTCATATAGAAAGCCTGAGCTCTTTGTAGTAAATCATCCGTCAGCAGCAGATATTTCTCTTTGTCATATTGCTGATAAATATTCTTAATGAGCATTAGAGGACTTATATTATTATATATAATATCTGTCATTGTGTTTGCGATCTGTGCAGATTTTAATCTTTCGAACCAGTTGAGGTTTGCATTAATTCTGTTGTGAATCTCAGAAATAAGAGCATCGGCTTTTTCATTCTCACCAAGCCTGTAATAAGCCCTTGCAAACAGGAGACCGTCTGTTCCGTATGATACGGCACTGTCGGTAACGATGGAGGTGATTTTATCAAGAGCAATCAGAGCCTTTTCATTTTCACCTGCATTAATCAGTTCATCAACAAGTTGTGTGAAATATAGTCTGAAAGTTGACAGCATTCTCCTGCTGGTTTGGTCCATATAAATATCAGGGTCATTTTCCAGACCACCCCATCTGAACTTATTAACCATATTATCAAATGCTGCTTCTAAATTTACCCCGTTATTCAAAGGTTCACCAGGCACAACCTGATAAGTGAGACCGTTCAGAGAAAAATTGCTGTCCTGCAGATTCATATACAAAGAAGGTGTAATTGTTGTTGCGAAATGCAATGGTCTTTCCCAGTTATCATCATTCAGATTGGTGAGAAGTTCCAGTATCATCAGTTCATGCCGGTAAACAGCCTGTTTTCCGGCAAGGTTTACAAGCATCCTGTCAGTCGGTTTAGCTGCCAAAGCATCCCAGTCGACCGCTGAGCTGTCAACATCCAGATAAAGGATATCACCCGGTATTACCTGAGTGTTACCTGTGTTAAATGGATTAGCCGGACGCGAGTTATCACCCGTACGTAAATTCTCCATTGTCTGTCTTAATGATACTGTGTCACGGAAAGCACTCCTGTCGTAATAATTGCCATATGAAACAGAAGGGATTTCACTTTGTTTGAGTACATTCTCAATTTCTTGTTTTGAAATTACAAATGCAGCACTTCCTTCATCACCCGAGTATCTTGGTCTGGACCATTTAATGGGTAATGGTTCAGACTCATAAGCGGGTCTTAAAAGCTGATCTATATACCACTCTGTTTGCAGGAAGCTGAGGTTTGTTACCCTTACATCAGTTCTGAAACCCTCTGTTTCCTGAACATACCAAAGCGGGTAAGTATCATTATCACCATTAGTAAACAAAATAGCATTTTCTCCAACACTGCTTAGGTAATTCATCCCTGTATCACGTGCCAGAGTTCTTCCTGAACGATCATGATCATCCCAGTTCTGTGAAGCCATCTGAACCGGTACAAGCAAACAAGCTGCCGAAGCAACTACTGTAGCTGCTTTAGTATTCTTTATATATTTCCTGAGGAAAAGGGATACTCCCGCTACACCCATACCAATCCAAATTGAAAAAGCATAGAATGATCCGGCATAAGCGTAATCTCTTTCCCTGGGTTCCATAAATGTCTGGTTAAGGTAAAGGATGATCGCAAGTCCGGTCATAAAGAAGAGGAGAAAGACAACAATAAAGCTCTGTTTTCCTCTCTCTTTTAACCTTAGCTGATACAAGATGCCAATGATACCCAAAATGAGAGGTAACATGTAATATTTGTTTCTCCCTTTATTATTTACAATATCAGGAGCTATATCATCCTGAGGTCCTAGACCCAATACATGCTCATCAATAAAAGAAATACCTGTTATCCAGTTGCCGGATGTTATCCCTCCATCACCCTGAATATCATTTTGTCTTCCTGAGAAATTCCACATGAAATAGCGCCAGTACATATAATTGAACTGGTAGCCAAACATGAATTTCAAATTCTGGAAGAGTGTAGGCTTTTTGTTTTGATCAGTTACACCGCCCCATCTTTCGTAACCCATTATATGGTTCTGAAAAGAGGGATTATTAGGGTTTGAATGCATCCTTGGGAGGAGCATTGTGTTGGTATATTTGTAGTTGGGCGAAATGGTTTTTTCATAACGGTCCTTTTCCTCCGGTGATGTTTTCACCACTTGTTTGTAACTTGTACGTTCCCCGTCAATTACAGCTGTGCCATCGGCACTTCTTGCAATTCTCGAAGCATAAGTTGTACCATGAATAAGAGGGGTTTGCCCATACTGTTCGCGATTAAGGTAACTGCCCAGGGAGAATATGTCCTCCGGTGAATTCAGATCAAGTGGGGGATTCGCACTTGATCTGATTGGAATCAGTGCATAAGCTGAGAAGCCCACTAAAATTACCATTAAGCAAGAAACAGAAAGGTTTATGAACCTTATGCTTATTTTCTTTGATTTAAATACAATGTAGCCGCCTGATGCGATCAGAATAACCCAGAGCCAGGGACTGCCACTGATGAAAAGTACACCGGTAAGCGCTAGTGTAGCGAATAATGCAATTCGTGCCCTTTTCTCATTGCTTTTAGATGATAGTGTATGGTAAAGTCCCATTGCAATTGAAGCAACCAATATAAGAAGGTAAAAGAATACTCCCGAATTATATGGTAAGCCAAAACTGTTAACGAAAAGGAGCTCAAACCATCCGCCTACTTTCGTAAATCCCGGTATTACGCCCCACATAAGGATAATAATCAGTCCAAATGAAACCATAAGAGCTTTTATAGCACCATTCCAGTTTGCATTTGCAGTTTTCTTAAAATAGTAAACAAGAACAATTGCAGGGATACACAGAAGATTGAGCAGGTGAACACCGATGGAAAGACCCATTACATATGCAATCAGTACAAGCCATTTATCAGAGTGCGGTTTTTCTGCATTATCCTCCCATTTTAGAATCAGCCAGAATACAAGAGCTGTAAGCATGGATGAAAAGGCATACACTTCACCTTCAACTGCTGAAAACCAGAATGTGTCAGAAAACGTGTAAACAAGAGCACCTACAACTCCACTTCCGATGACAGCGATAGTTTGGCCAACAGTTAACACATCATTACTGCTCTTTTGTATTAACTTCCTTGTCAGGTGAGTTATAGTCCAGAATAGGAACAGTATGGTAAATGCGCTCATCAGGGCTGACATAATGTTTACCATCATTGCTACTTGTGAAGTATCTTTTGCAAGTTGAGTAAAGAAGTTGCCTACAAGCATAAAAAAAGGAGCACCCGGCGGATGTCCCACTTCTAGTTTGTAAGCTGATGTTATAAATTCTCCACAATCCCAGAAACTGGCTGTGGGTTCTATTGTAAGAAGATAAACTGTGGCAGCAACTGCAAAAACTACCCACCCGGAAATGTTATTGATTAGCTTGTATTTAGACATTTTTCTTTTTAGTTTTGATTCATGGCATTAACCTGAATCTTACAGATTTAATATGAAAAGTAGGGCAAAGATACTTAAATCTCTTTATTCGATTGTCTGTTTTGATAGGATTTTAAGTCTTTCTTATTAAAATAAGTGAATAACAGTTCGTTTAACGAAATTGTCTTTATGAAACTATAATCAGTGATATTGTATCTAATAATTGAAAATGTTCAGTTTAATAAAACTATAATGAACTTAAATTCAACAAAATGTGTTTTATAACATATATTAGACTAAGTTGCAGATATACAGTCATATAAGATGTAATTGTCCGGTTTCAGCACTTTTCTAATGTGAAAAAAGCTAGTGGATAATTTGGAGTTGAAATAATAAAAAGTTTACTTTGGAATCGATTAAGGAAAAAAATCTGTAATAAAAAAGTTATTAAGTAGTAGTTTTAATTCAATGCAGGTAACATTAGTAATTCTGAAACCCTCCGCTGTTCAGCGTGGAATACTGGGAGAAGTAATTTCCCGGTTCGAAAAGAAGGGCCTCCAGATCGTAGGAATGAAAATGATTAACCTGACCGATGAAGTGCTTAAAATACACTATTCTCATTTAGTTGATAAACCTTTCTACGGTCGCATAAAAGATTCAATGCAGGTTAGTCCTGTGGTTGTAATGGCACTTAAAGGGGTTGATGCGGTTAATGTTGTAAGAAGAATTACCGGAGCGACAAATGGGAGAGAGGCACAGCCAGGCACAATTCGGGGGGATTATAGTATCAGTGTTCAGGAAAATATAGTACATGCATCTGATTCTGATGAAACAGCACAAATCGAGTTATCACGCTTTTTTTCTACAGACGAGATCTTTAATTATCCGCAATTAATAATTCAGAATATTTACGCTATCGATGAGTATTAATTGCCATACAAAAAAGTATTTATATGAAATTTGATATAAAACAAGGTATCGATGGAGATATATAATTTGTTTTTAAAAGCAAGAGTTTTATTACCGGCAACCTTGATGTTTGTTTCATTAAACTCATTCTCACAAGTTAATCTGGATTCTGCAGAAAAAAACAGACCGGAAATTAATTATAAACAGGTACATAGTTCAAACTTAACTGAACAGACGGGTCTTTTTGCTGACGGTCTTAAGCTTAAGCTAGACTTGTCTGTACTGGATGATGTCGAAGAACAGAGGGAAGAATTCAATCCAAACGACATTCCCGCCGATGATTTATACGGAGGAATGTGGGAAAACAGATATGTCAACATGTATGGCAGTCTGAAAAATGCACCCGATACATTTATAGTAGACCTTGATAATTTTACAATGCCTGCTGAGGGACATATGACATCCAACTTTGGACGAAGAGGAAGTCGCCGCTACCATTATGGCATTGATATAAAGGCACAGACTGGTGACACAATTTATGCTGCTTTTGACGGTAAAATAAGAGTTAAGCGTTTTGAAGGAAGCGGTTACGGTTATTATTTGGTTGTCAGACACGTGAACGGGCTCGAGACAGTTTACGGACACCTGTCGAAGTTTTTAGTTGATGAGAATGATTTTGTTGAATCTGGTCAACCGATAGGGCTTGCAGGTAATACAGGACGCTCATTCGGTTCACACCTGCATTTTGAAACCCGCTTTTTGGGTAAACCGATAAATCCCAATTTTATTATAGACTTCCCCAGCAAGACTGTACATCAGGATGAATACCTGGTTACTAATTCAAGTTACAAGAAGACAAACTCAAGCAGCAGATCGGTGATTAAATCATCTGCCGATAGTAATAAGTACAGAGAACCAGCCACAGAAACCAATAAGTTTGTATCAGGTGAAGTTCAGTATCATAGAATTCAAAAAGGAGACACATTAGGCGCAATCTCCAGGCGTTATGGAACAAGTGTAAGCAAACTGTGTAATCTAAATAATATGACCTCAAGAACAGTATTACGTGTAGGTAAATCTATACGTGTTTCATAAAAGGACAATAGGCTGCTATAGTCTTAAAAAAGGTACAGGATGACAAATTCGTACCTTTTTTTTGTTTATCTTTGTTAGGTTGTTTTACGTTAAAAAATAAAATTGAGAAATCCAATGAATGTTACCAATAATCAGTTCGACGAAGTAGCAGGGGTATGTCGCGATATCTTCGCCCGTAAATTGCACGATTACGGTGCCTCATGGCGTATATTGCGGCCAACTTCAGTTACTGATCAGATATTTATTAAAGCAAACAGGATCCGTACGCTGGAAACAAAACAAGAGAAAATGGTTGATGAAGGTGTATTCCCGGAGTTCATTGCAATAGTGAATTACGGAATTATAGGATTGATTCAGCTTGAATTAGGTTTTGCTGATACGGTAGATTTAACTAATGAGAAAGCTCTTGAGTTGTATGACGGATTTCTTGAAGAGACAAAACAACTTATGTATGCCAAGAATCATGACTATGATGAAGCATGGAGAAGTATGAGAGTTAGCTCTTATACGGATCTTATCCTTATGAAAATTTACCGCACTAAAGAGATTGAGAGTAACAACGGACAAACGCTGATATCTGAAGGTGTGGATGCAAATTATATGGATATGATTAATTATGCTGTTTTTGGATTGATAAAACTTCATTTTCCTGAAGATAACATAAATGAAGATTATAAGACAATACAAAGTGGGAGCTAATATTTGGCGCAGATATTTCAAAATAAAGAACAGATAATCAATATATCAGGATTTTAATCAGGTGAAACAGAATATTTCTTTTGATAAAACAGTTGTTGAGCTGTCTCGTGTGATAGTAGGTGTAACATTTGCGTTTTCCGGCTTTGTAAAAGCTGTAGATCCGCTTGGGTTCACATATAAAATACAGGACTACCTGATAACACTTAATCTCACAGAACTCTTTTCACTGGCACTGCCTGCTGCCTTGTTTATGGTTGTATCTGAATTTACTCTAGGTGTCTTTCTGCTTCTAGGAATTTACAGAAAAGCAACTACCCGCTTTATAGGGTTGTTCATGGTGTTTTTTACGCCCTTAACCCTATGGATTGCATTAACTAATCCCGTAGAAGATTGCGGTTGTTTTGGCGATGCGCTGATTATTAGTAATTGGCAAACTTTTTATAAGAATGTCATAGTTCTTGCTGGTACAATACTACTTATCTTTAAATGGAAAAAGATCTCACCATTGTTTTCGCCAAAAACAGTAACTTTGACGGCAGTTTTTGTTGTTCTGTATGGTGTGTTATTTTCACTGCATAATACTTATAGACTGCCAATAATGGACTTCCGCCCGTATAAAATTGGAGCTAATATCCCTGCTCAGATGTTTGTGGATCCAGATAAAGCTGATATAGTCGAAACTATTTTTATTTACAGTAAGGATGGAATAGAGAAAGAGTTTACTGAGACAGATTATCCATGGAATGATTCATCATGGACATTTATTAATATGGAAACGCGTCTTGTAAAGGAGGGCGAGAAACCTGCCATTGAAGATTTTGCAATCGAATCATTATATCAGGATGAGGCAGGTGTTTGGAATGTTGGAGGAGATATTACAGACTTGGTGCTTTCAGATACTACTTTTACTTTCTTAATGGTTTCATACTCCCTTGAGAAAATGAATGAGAGAAATCTGGATAGGTTTGAAGAGATTGCAAAGTATGCCGATGATAACGGTTATTCTTTTTATTGTCTGACTGCTTCTTCTTCAGAAGTAGTGGGAGAATGGGAAGTAAAGCACAATACAGGGATGCAGTTTTGTCATGTTGATGAGAGGACACTAAAAACAATGATCAGGGCTAATCCGGGACTAATGTTAATAAGAGAGGGTGTAGTAATCAATAAATGGGGTGACAGTAAACTTCCATCAACTGATAATCTGTTAAATAGAGACTCAAAATCCGGAAAAGAGGCAGAGCTATTAATCTCTTTAATCCTCTTTTTTGTACCTTTGTTAATTCTTAAGGTGACAGATAGAAAAAAGTAATTGAAATTAATAACAAATTAATTATAAAAACATGAGAAAGAATATTGTAGCAGGAAACTGGAAAATGAACAAAAACCTTCAGGAGGGTATTCAACTGGCAAAAGAGCTAAACGAAGCCCTGAAAGGTAAATCTGTGAATTGCGATGTGATTGTGGGTACACCATTTATTCATCTTGCAAGCGTAGCTGAAGCTGTTGATACAACTAAAATAGGTGTTGCTGCACAAAACTGTGCTGACAAAGAATCAGGTGCATATACCGGTGAAGTGTCTGCAGAAATGGTTGCTTCAACCGGAGCTAAGTATGTTATCTTAGGTCACAGCGAACGTCGTGCATACTATCACGAAACTCCTGAAATACTTAAAGAGAAAGTATTGCTGACACTGAAAAACGGTTTGACACCAATTTTCTGTATAGGTGAAGTTTTAGAAGAAAGAGAGTCTGAAAAACATTTCGAAGTAGTAAAATCTCAGATCGAAGCATCACTTTTTGAGCTTTCACCAGAAGATTTCAGTAAGATTGTTCTTGCTTACGAACCTGTTTGGGCAATTGGAACAGGCAAAACTGCAAGTCCTGAACAAGCCCAGGAGATGCATGCATTCATCCGTAAAACCCTTGCTGAGAAGTATGGTAATGAAATAGCAGATAATACCTCAATTCTTTATGGAGGAAGCGCAAATGCAGGTAATGCAAAAGAGCTTTTCTCAAATCCTGATGTGGATGGAGGGTTAATTGGCGGAGCTTCACTTAGCGTAGATAAATTTATGCCGATAATTGAAGCATTTTAACACTTTAACAGGATTTTAAGACACATTTTACCACAGATTCATACTGAGTCTGTGGTATTTATTTATCTTTGTGCTAAGTTATTGATAAAAAGAATATGAAATATTTCCAAAACCATATAATTCTTTTGTTTACAATGCTGCTGCTAAGTGCAGGAGTTAGTGCACAGACATCATTACAAAAAAATGAGATCCTTGAAGAATTGAACACTGATGTTCAGGGTAAAGGAGATGTTAAAGTATATCAGGATGAGAGTATTACTCATGTACTGGGCCGACCGATGGGACCTCCCAGAACTGTTTATACAACTTCAGACGGATCAGTACAGTATTACAAAACTAGAGGTTATAAGATTCAGGCTTTCTCAGGTAATAATCAGCGTACTTCGAGAGATGAAGCTAACAGGAAACAAAGCCAGATCAATCAGTTATATCCAGATCAGGAGACAGTAGTACTATTTGAGTCACCTTTTTGGAGGCTTAGAGTAGGTAATTTTCAGACTCGCGGAGAAGCAGAGGAAGTTATGCAGGATTTAAGAGCTTCTTTCCCATCATTTGGAAGAGAAATGTATATTGTTGTAGATGAGGTGAAAATTCCTGTCAACTGACCTCATAAAAGAAATCAAATGTCAACAGAAGAGTTAGAATATAACAAATCCGTAATTTCGGATCATATGAGAGAGATTCTCTCTCTGCTTGGTGAGAATGCTTCACGGGAAGGCCTTATTAAAACCCCCGACAGAGTAGCTAAGGCAATGCAATATCTTACCAAAGGTTACTGGCAGAATCCAGAAGAGATACTTCGTTCGGCTCAGTTTAAGGAGAATTATCGTCAGATGGTTATCGTAAAAGACATCGACTTTTTTTCAATGTGTGAGCATCATATGCTGCCATTTTTTGGCAAAGCTCACGTGGCTTATATTCCAGATGGTTATGTAACAGGGCTAAGTAAGATTGCACGTGTGGTAGATGTTTTTGCAAGAAGACTACAAATTCAGGAGAGGCTGACAACTCAGATCAAGGATTGTATTCAGAATACTTTGAATCCAATGGGAGTAATGGTTGTTATTGAAGCTCAGCACATGTGCATGCAGATGCGTGGTGTAGAGAAACAAAATTCTATTACCACTACTTCTGATTTCACCGGTATATTCCGTGAGCAGAAAACAAGAGAAGAGTTTGTAAATCTGATCAAGAAATAAAAAGTTTAGAATCAGTTCAAGCTGAAAGAGATTAATCAGAAAGTGTGAGTCTGATAATAAAATAGCCGATTATTTTTGAATAACCGGCTATTTTGTATGTTACCGGCTTATATGTTGCAACCGGTACTAAGCTTTGTATTATGATTTCTTTGTAGCTCTCTTACGTTCATTTTCGTCAAGGAGAATTTTTCTGATTCTCATATGTTTAGGTGTAACTTCTACATATTCATCGCCTTTTATATACTCCAAAGCTTCTTCAAGGCTGAATATTACCGGTGGAGCTAACTGTGCCTTATCGTCAGTTCCGGATGCGCGCACATTTGTAAGCTTCTTTGACTTGGTTACATTTACCACCAGATCGCCTTCTTTGTTTTGTTCTCCAACTACCTGACCGGCATATACATCAGTTTGAGGATAGATGAAGAAATGTCCTCGGTCTTGCAGTTTATCAAGAGCATAAGCATATGCATTACCTGATTCGCCCGCTATAATTGAGCCATTCTGTCTTTTCTCTATATCTCCTTTCCAGGGCTGAAACTCAAGGAAACGGTGTGCCATAATTGCTTCACCTGCAGAAAGTGTAAGAACAATATTGTTGAGTCCGATTATACCCCTGGAAGGTATTACAAACTCCATATGCATTCTCTCACCTTTACTTTCCATAGTGAGAAGTTCTCCCTTACGGCGAGTTACAATATCAATAATTTTACTTGCTGACTCTTCGGGGAGGTTTATAGTTAACTGTTCCACCGGCTCATGTTTCTCTCCATCAACCTCTTTAATGATTACCTGAGGCTGTCCTACTTGCAACTCGTAACCCTCGCGACGCATTGTTTCTATCAGTACAGAGAGATGTAATACTCCTCGACCGTAAACTATCCAGGAGTCTGAATTATCAGTTTCTTCCACTCTTAGAGCAAGATTCTTGTCAAGTTCACGCATTAATCGTTCGTATATATGTCTTGAAGTAACAAATTTTCCATCCTGTCCGAAAAAAGGAGAGTTGTTAATTGTGAACAGCATCGACATAGTAGGTTCATCAATAGCAATTGGATCAAGCGGATCTGGTTTATCTAAATCTGTAATAGTATCACCAATTTCGAATCCCTCAATACCAATCAAAGCACAGATATCGCCAGAAGTTACTTCATCTACTTTTATGCGGCCTAATCCTTCGAATACATCAAGCTCTTTTATACGGATCTTTTTTATGCTTCCATCACGTTTGCAAAGTGCATAATCTTTATTGTTCAGGATTTTGCCTCTGTGTACACGGCCAACTGCAATTCTGCCCACATAGTTTGAGTAGTCAAGTGATGTTATAAGCATCTGTGGGGTACCCTCAAGAACTTTTGGAGCTGGGATGTGTTTTACAATTGCATCCAGTAGTGGTATGATGTTATCGGAAGGTTTTTTCCAGTCATCCGACATCCAACCCTGTTTTGCAGAACCGTAAATGGTCGGGAAATCCAACTGTTCTTCTGTTGCTTCGAGACTAAACATTAAATCAAAAACCTCTTCCTGTACCTCTTCCGGGCGGCAGTTTGGCTTGTCAACTTTATTTATTACCAAAATAGGTTTCAGTCCGATTTCTAGTGCTTTCTGAAGAACAAACCTAGTTTGTGGCATAGGGCCTTCGAAAGCATCCACAACAAGCAAACAACCGTCAGCCATATTAAGCACACGCTCTACCTCTCCACCAAAATCAGCGTGTCCGGGGGTGTCAATTATATTAATTTTAGTATCACCATATTTTATAGAAACATTCTTGGAAAGAATAGTGATACCACGCTCACGCTCTAACTCATTGTTGTCGAGAATAAGTTCATCTGTCTGCTGGTTTTCCCTGAAAAGGTGTCCTGCCAGCAACATTTTATCAACCAGGGTAGTTTTACCATGATCAACGTGTGCGATAATGGCGATATTTCGGATGTCATACATAAAAACAATCTTTTTAAGGTGCAAAGATACGTTTTTCCATCGAGAATCTCTTAAATATCTATATAATATGAAACGGTCATTAATATTTATTATATGAAGTACAAGTGATTTGAGTAAGTTGCTTGTGATATTGACAAGATAAAGAGTTTTATAGAAATGAAATTAATATAAAGCCAGTGAATAGATATTATTGATATTGCATAGCTTTACTATAGTTATAAACTATTCTATCTTTGCACTGTTTAAAAATACTAAAAGTTAATTTATATGCAACCTATTATTAATTCAAGAATTCCCGAGTTTAAAGTACAAGCTTACCATAATGGTGAGTTTAAAACAATTACAGACAAAGATACATTAGGTAAATGGTCGGTATTTTTCTTTTATCCGGCCGACTTCACTTTCGTATGTCCTACCGAACTTGTGGATGTTGCAGAGAAATATGAATATCTGCAATCAATTGGAGTTGAGGTTTATTCCGTTAGTACAGACTCTCATTTTACACATAAAGCATGGCATGATACTTCAGAGAGTATAAATAAGATTACCTATCCTATGCTTGCCGATCATACAGGTGAATTAAGCCGTGCATTTGGCGTACTTAACGAAGAAGATTATTTGGCATACAGAGGAACATTTGTAGCAAATCCAGAAGGTATTGTGAAAGTGCTCGAGGTAAATGATGGACCAATTGGACGAAACGCTGCAGAACTTGTTCGTAAAATTGAAGCTGCACAGTTTGTAGCTGCACACGAAGATGAGGTTTGCCCGGCTAATTGGGAAAAAGGAAAAGAAACCCTTAAACCAAGTATTGATCTGGTAGGGAAAATTTAAGTTAAGCTCTTACTCAAGCCCTCTGATCTATTTTCAATGGCCAAGCCATGAATATTTCCAGAGGGCTTTTTATATAAAAAAAGATTTATTTATCATGCTCGACAATTCATTAAAAGAACAGTTAAAAGCAATTTTTGCAAATTTAAAATCAGAATATCAATTTGATATATATGCATCTGAGAATCATGAAAGTTACAGCGAACTGGTTGATCTACTGGAGGATGTAGTAGCGAGTTCGCCAAAGTTTTCTTTAAAAATAAATAAAGGAGACTCTATCTCTTTCAAACTGATGAAAGATGGAAAAATAACCGGTATTGTTTTTAGGGGTATACCAAATGGACATGAGTTTACATCACTTTTGCTGGCTGTCCTGAATAGCGATGGTAAAGGAAAAAATCTGCCGGATGAGTTTATCAGAAAAAGAGTAGAAGCTTTAAAGGGTAAAATTAAGCTCACAACGTATGTTTCGCTTACATGTACTAATTGTCCAGATGTTGTGCAGGCTTTAAATCTTATGACAATTATAAATCCCAATATAACTCATGAGATGGTTGACGGATCGATATATAAGCAAGAAGTTGAATCACTAAGGATTCAGGCTGTACCTGCTGTTTATGCTGATGGAGAGTTACTTCACGTGGGTAGGGGAGAATTCGGCACACTGCTTTCTAAACTAGAAGATAAGTATGGTTCAGAAGATGTTGGCGCTGCTGAACAAGAGGCCGTAAAATATGATGTTCTGGTAATTGGCGGTGGTCCGGCCGGAGTTTCTGCAGCGATATATTCTGCTCGAAAAGGACTTAATGTAGGCGTTCTTGCAGAGAAAGTAGGGGGTCAGGTAAAGGAGACTTTGGGTATTGAGAATCTGATTTCAGTACCTAAAACAACGGGTGAAAATTTGACGGCTGATCTTAGAAAACATATGAAAGAATATCCTATTTCAATCCTTGAGCACAGGTTGGTTGAAAATGTTGAACTGAATGGTAATGAAAAGGTTATTCATGTAAAAGGAGGAGAGAGATTTGTAACAAAAGCACTTATTATTGCAACTGGTGCAAACTGGAAGAAGCTGAATGTGCCGGGTGAATCCGACCACATTGGCAAAGGTGTAGCTTTCTGTGTTCATTGCGACGGACCGTTTTATAAAGATAAGCATGTAGCTGTTATAGGTGGCGGAAATTCAGGAATAGAAGCAGCAATTGATCTTGCGGCAATATGTTCAAAAGTTACTGTTTTTGAATTTCTTGATGAACTTAAAGCCGATAAGGTGTTGCAGGAGAAAGTTGCCACATTACCAAATGTAGAGGTGTTTTTAAGTTCACAAACTACAGAAATATTAGGTGAAGATGATAAAGTTAAAGGTTTAAAGGTAAAGGACCGCAAAACAGCTAAGGAAAAAGTAGTTGACATAGATGGTGTGTTCGTGCAGATTGGACTTGCTCCTAATAGTACAGTTTTTAGAGGGCTGGTTAATATAAATAAGTACGGAGAAATCGAAATAGATAATCATGGTCGCACTAATGTTCCCGGAATTTATGCAGCAGGAGACGTTACAACCGTACCCTACAAGCAAATTATAACTTCTATGGGAGATGGTGCAAAAGCAGCACTAACTGCTTTTGATGACAGAATACGCGGCGTAATATCTTAAAAGAGCATATGTGGTTATTATAGAATCAGAAATTTTATGTAAGTTTGTAAGATTAATACAATAAAATACTTCAGAGAATATTTTTACATGAAACTACGTAAATTTCACACTGTTATAGCAACATTTTTAATAATTTGCTTTTCCTCATTATCTACAATAATAGAAGTTAGTGCTCAAAACCCTCCTGTATCACAAAGTGACAGGGTAGTTGAAAATCCAGATATTGTACCTATGTATACTGGTGGAACTCCTGAAATGCACCGTTTTATTTCGAACACATTAAGCTACCCGGCAGATGCAGCTGAGCGCAATGCTCAGGGTTTAGTGGTGTACACTTTTGTAGTTGAGAAAGATGGTACGTTATCTAATTTCAATATAATTCACCGGGCAGATCCATTGCTGAATGAAGAAGCTTTACGTATTCTTCAAAACATGCCTCCATGGAGACCGGCACGTCATAATGGAGAAATCGTAAGATCGGAAACTTATGTCCCGATGTACTTTAAGCTTAATAAAAATGCTCAGTACACAACAAGACCGTCAAGTTCTGCAACAGCCAGAGCTTATGCAAAGACTGATCAATCAATCTTAGAAAATAGTGAGATTTATACTATAGTAGATAAAATGCCGGAATATGAGTATGGCGAAAAAGAACTTGCTAATTTCATATCATATAATATGCGCTATCCAAAAGAGGCACTACAGCAAGGTATTGAAGGCAGAATACTGTGTTCCTTTATTGTAGGTAATGATGGCTCTATATCAAATATTGAAGTTGTAAGTGGATCGAATGAATCACTTAATAACGAAGCTATTCGAGTGCTTGGATTGATGCCTAAATGGATCCCAGGAGAAAATAATGGTAAAAAAGTGAATGTAAAATGTCTTCTTCCAATAGATTTTACTATTGATGAAGAACCTATTCCGGCATTAACGAGCTCCTATTAGGAAGTTGAATTGTTGCAATCCCTTATTTGTATTAATAAATAATCTGAATGGTACCGCGGCTCCGTTTTGACTGCGGAGAGTCTTAAGGTTGAACGAGGCATACATTGCCTGCGGATAACCCGGCTGGTCGTTGTTATTTGAATGAGCTAAATAAAGATCTGTACCGGTTACTGATGTGTCTTTGAATAGTGCAAAACTGTGAGGAGTATTGTGGTATTCGATTTCAAGAATGAGATTCAAATATTCACCCTCAACCCAAACACTCGTTATTTTTAACGGATCATTAATATATCTTTCAGGAAATCCTTCAATAAGTACACCGCCTGAAAAAATTGGCAAAATGTGATTTATTTTAACTGAATCACCATATATGGGTGTCCAGTAAATAATAACTCTTTCACCATCACTCCCAGAATAATCCTTAATATCAACTGGAGTTAATATTTTGCCATTATCTAGCTCAAAACGGTATGAATCACCTTGTTTAATAACAGTAGCAAACTCAGCAAGAAAATCCTCCATTCTTTCCGTTTCTTTATCACAACCCTGAAAAAGGGTAAAAGATAACATAACTAAAAGAGTGAGTGTAAAGTTTTTCATTACGGAAATTATTTGCTGTTCAGGTGGTTTTTAACGGTATTACCATACATCTCAATCATTTTACTGCGCAGAAATTCCACATCTTTATTTGGGATGTCAATTTTTTCAACCTGTGAATTAATATAATTGATGAAATTTTGCTTCTCCTCATTACTATATTCAGAAGCGAACATTTGTGAACCTGTCATCAGGTCATATGCGATATAATTTAAAGGAAAAAAAGAATAGTTTCTGAATATTGCCCTGTCAATAATTTCTGCAACCTTATCAAGCATTTCATTTCTTCCTGTTTCTGATGGGATATCACTTATAACCGGGTTAATACATTCACCTAGTCTGAAATGTACCCTTCCTTTATAACCTACCATTCCGGTATACATGTTTTCAATGTCATCAGCCTGACTTTTTTTATGTTCAGGATTGTCACGTTTTAGCTGATACTCCTTTGCCTTCAGAAAATCGCATGGGTCAAATTCATAAGATATTGAGAGAGGAATGATGTTAAGCTGTTTTATTGTATTCAACGGGTCTGAACTGTCATGAAGCGTGAGCATCTTCAACAAGCTTGTTTGCGTTCTGTCATCAGAATCCTTTGCACGTCCCTCTCTCTGGGCAAGCCATATTGATTGGTTGCGGTTTCTTATACAGTCATGTATATAATCTGACAGATGTTTTGATACAATCAGCATCTGTCGTACTGAAACCCCTCTTTTTACTATGAAACTTTTATTTATACGAACAAGTTTTTCAATCCAGGGATAGATAAGCAGGTTGTCACCAATAGCTATCTCGGTAGTATTCTGATTTTTATCGAAAAGTAACATGTTAAAGAAGGCAGCATCAAGTACAATATCGCGATGGTTAGAGATGAAAAGGTTACCTTCGTTTTCCTTTACATTTTCCCATCCATAACCATTCATTTCTTTTGTTGTTTTCTCAATCAACCGATTCATTATCGGGTAAACAATCTTTCTTTGGAAGTCGTACTGGGAATTACATGTTGATAATAATGAGGTGAATTGTTCCCATGTATAAGGTTTTACAATTTGCTCGGCTGCTCTTTTGAATTTTTCATCTGCTATTAGTTGAGCAATTGCTTCAGGTACTTCATTATCATTCAAAGGGCGTATATCATCGAACTGATTATCTGAATTATCCATAATGCTATAATTATTTACAGTGATTGAGTTTTATTGAATTCTGTTTCAATAATTTCTGTTATTACATCTTTCATTTTTAATCCTGCTGCAGCGACCTGCTGAGGAATAAAGCTTGTAGCTGTCATACCGGGAGTTGTATTAACTTCTAATAATACAGGTGTATTGTTAGTAATGATATAGTCAGCTCTTATTATTCCTTTTGCTCCTATCAGTTTGTATATTCTTTCGGTTTCCCTCTGAATTTCCAGAGTTAGTTCTTTCGAAATGCGTGCAGGTGTAATCTCTTCAACCTCACCCAGGTACTTTGCGCCATAGTCGAAAAACTCATTTTCAGTCACTACTTCCGTCAGTGGCAGTACAGTTAAACCTTTTTCTGTTTCGTAGCATCCACAGGTAACTTCTATACCCTTAACAAAACTTTCTATTATTACCTCAGGTGCTTCTGCGAATGCTTCATCGATTGCCTCTTTCATTTTAGGAGCCTCCTTCACTTTAGTAGTAGCAAAGCTTGATCCACCCACGTTTGGTTTAACAAAAACAGGCAGACCTAGTTGTTCAGCTATTGAGTCAATATCAATTTCATCACCCTTTCTTAGTAGTATAGAGTCAGCAACCTTGATTCCGAAACTTTTCAGGAAATTATTGGATGTGAATTTATTGAACGTAAGTGCAGAGGCAAGTACACCACAGTTTGAGTAAGGTATACTAAGCATGTCAAAATATCCTTGTAGTAGTCCGTCTTCTCCAGGTGTACCGTGAATTGTGTTGTATGCGAAATCAAAAAATATCTTATCTTCGTTTGCCACAAAACTGAAGTCATTTTTGTTTACAGGAAGATAACTGTTTTTATATTCCACCACCCATGAATCACGATCAATTCTTACCTTGTACGTGTTATATTTTTCCTTGTCAATAAAGGAACTGATTCCTTCAGCACTCTTCTCTGAGACAACTTTTTCACTTGAATAACCTCCCCAGACAACAGCAATATTTTTCTTCATATGTATACTTAAAATTGAGCTAATAGGATGTTTGTGTATTTTAGATTAAGTGCCTGGCTTAACCGTTTAGATCTCTTGAATCTGTATAAATTCTCCACTTTTCAATAACTGCTCGCATGTCATCAGGCAGCTCACTCTCAAAATTCAGCTCCTGGCGGGATGAGGGATGCACAAAACCCAACGATTTAGCATGCAGGCATTGTCGAGGACAAATTTCGAAGCAATTATAAATAAATTGTTTGTATTTCGCAAAACGTGTGCCTCGAAGTATATCGTTGCCGCCATAACGTTCATCATTAAACAGAGTGTGTCCCAGATATTTCATATGAACACGAATCTGATGAGTTCGTCCGGTATCAAGTTTACACTCTACAAGGGTAACATAACCAAAACGCTCAAGAACACGGTAGTGGGTTACTGCTGTTTTACCCTGCTCCCCTTCGGGAAATACTTTCATGAGCATCCGGTCTCTGGGGTCGCGACCAATATTCCCTTCTATCGTACCGCTGTCTTCAGTTACGTTTCCCCAAACAAGTGCTGTATATAATCGTTTTGTTTCCTTGCGGAAAAACTGACCTGAAAGATCTGTTTTAGCATTTGGGGTTTTCGCGATTAACAACAACCCTGAAGTATCTTTATCTATTCTGTGCACTAATCCCAATCTGGGGTCTTCAATATCTTTAATATTTTTATAACCTAGATGATATGCAATTGCATTGACAAGTGTTCCGGTGTAGTTTCCGTGACCTGGGTGTACAACCATTCCGGGAGGTTTGTTTACCACCATCAGATCATCATCTTCATAAACAATATTCAGAGGGATATTCTCTGGAATAATTTCCAGCTCACGCTTTGGCCAGTCAAGTACAAGAGTAATTACATCCTGAGGTTTAACTTTATAATTAGATTTTACAGGATTACCGTTTACAAGAATTGAATTGGCATCAGCAGCCTGTTGTATGCGGTTTCTCGAGGCTCCTTCGATACGTGCCGATAAAAATTTGTCGACTCTAAGAGGACCTTGCCCTTTGTCTGCTACAAATCGATAATGCTCGTATTTTTGATTTTGATCGTGAGTGTCTTCTGTTATCTCATCTTCATCCTCCGGCAAAAAGTCGATGTTGTCATAATCGTTTTCTGTCACAAGGCATATATTTAGAAAAATGAATCATCGAAGCCACCTTCACCAGAGGACTGATTTTCAGAATTATTATTCAACCTACCCGGTGCAATAATAATTTCATCATTAACACCCAAGGAATCTGCAAGCTCGCTGCTGCTCACTTTTAGGTTCAGGGGAGATCCGGCTGGTATTTTTTCGTCAGGGAGTAATGCTCTTCCGTGATACTCAACTGCCATAACCAGTCCTGAGTATTCTGAAGCTACCTCTTCAATTGAAAGCTGTGTAAAGCCGAGTGAGTTGAGCAGTGCAACAGCCTGACGAGTGGAGTAATCTACAAGTCCGGGAACCGCTATTTGTTGTGGATTCTTTGAATATACTGTAACATATATAGATCGCCCCTCTTTTACTTTGTTATCAGACTTGGGTGTTTGATCTAAAATTGCTCCGGGGACTGCATCTCGGAGATAAACGGAGTCCACTATTTCTGCATGAAGTCCTTTAGCCTTTAGGATAATGTTTGCCTCCTCTATCTGCAAACCCTCAAGTCGGGGTACCACAACATTTTGACCATGCCTGGTGTATAAATTCAGGAGTAATAGTACGATCACAACTAGAATTATTCCTGTGATGACCATCACAGATATATTTTTTAAGATACTGTTTCCGAAAATTGGCGTATCGACCTTTTTTTTGCTCATAACGACAGCGTTAGTTATTGCGTGAACTATTTACACTTTACAAAAGTACTAAAAAAATGATAGCAGAGGAAGACCAAACAAAAAAACAGAAATGCGGATATACCGTATTCCTGTTTCTTCCGCGAATAAATATCATTCTTTCGCGGGTATAATGCTTTCACCGACTCCGTCTGTTGCAGTTACGGAATTATTAATATTCGTCGGATACAGTTAATCTTGCTCTGCCTTTTGCACGACGTAAGGCAAGTACTTTTCTACCGTTCTTTGTAGCCATTCTGGTACGGAAGCCATGTTTGTTTTTTCTCTTTCTGTTTGACGGCTGGAATGTTCTTTTCATTTGACTATATTATTATTTACTATTCAAATTCTATTGATCCGCTTAATTCAAATCTATTACGGGGTGCAAAAATAGATAAAATATTTAAAAGTACCAATTTTATTAAACGGAAAAAAGTTTTGTTGTAAAACTAAGCAAAATGATACATTGTTCTTACCTTGCTCTTATATTCTTTTTACCTAACACTGATGATATACGAATACAAAACAATAATTACTGGAGTATACTAAACTTATATTATAACTATGTTATACCGATGTAATGGAAATTACACATTATTATAAAGTAAGGGCTATCTAAAAGTCGATTTTATTTATTGTTTTGAAAAAAAATAAGGAAAAGTTTGCAGAAAGTTTTGCAGTTAAAGAAAAACGTTCTATATTTGCACCCGCAATTTGAGCCTCGGCTATCAGATTAAAAAGGTTAACGCCTGCAATGGCCCATTCGTCTATCGGTTAGGACGCAAGATTTTCATTCTTGAAAGAGGAGTTCGACTCTCCTATGGGCTACTAATAAAAAAGAAATAAAGTCAACGAAATGGCAAATCATAAATCATCAGTTAAAAGAATCAGGCAGACAAAAGCTCTGCGTCTTACAAATAGATATGCTTCACGCACAACTAGAAATAAAGTTCGTAAATTCCGTTCTACTGATTCAAAAGAGGAGGCACAAAAGATGTATCCAGAGGTTTGTTCAATGTTAGACAAACTAGCAAAGAAAAATGTTATTCATCAGAATAAAGCCAACAATCTAAAATCAAAATTAGCTGCTCACTTGAATAAGCTAAGCTGATTAATACAGTTAATAATATAGAGAAAAAGCCGATCATATTTGTTCGGCTTTTTCTGTTTTTTGAAAGTTTGATAGTTATTCATTAATTAAAATAGGTCAAATAGTTATGGTAAAGCATATAGTTTTATTTAAGCTGGCCAGTGAGGCTGAAGGTAAGTCAAGAGCGGAGAACGCTTTGATAATTAAAGAAATGCTTGAGGCGTTAAAAGATGCTATACCTGTGATAAGAAAAATAGAGGTGAAGATAAACCATTCTGATTCATCGGCTGACAATCATGATATTATTTTGGAAAGTGAATTTGATTCAATGGAAGATGTCAGAACTTACGCTGTTCATCCAGAGCATCTGAAAGTGGGTGCTTATATAACAAAGGTCAGAACATCCAGAGCAGCTATAGATTACGAGTTTTAAGCTGAACTTTTAAACATATTGAAGAGCGGACAGTGTGTTCGCTCTTTTTTCGTAAAATGACCATATAGACAGCCGTAAAAAAGCGAAAAAGGATTGCTTTAGAGGCGTTTTTTTTGTATATTTGCTCTGTTTAAGTAAATATTATTACAGGATTGTAAATGCCTAATTTTTAGAAAGATTTAATTAATCATATAGCATGTCAGAAGAAGAAAGAAAATCAGCAAGCGTTGACTATTCCGCTCAAAACATTCAGGTACTCGAAGGTCTGGAAGCAGTACGCAAACGCCCTGCAATGTATATAGGCGATGTTAGCGATAAAGGTTTACATCATTTAGTAAATGAGGTTGTAGACAACTCAATTGATGAGGCGCTTGCCGGATATTGTAACGAAATTGATGTAATAATCAATGAAGATAATTCTATTACTGTTAAGGATAACGGTCGAGGTATTCCTGTGGATTTTCACGAGAAAGAGAAGAAGTCTGCACTGGAAGTGGTTCTGACCGTTTTGCACGCCGGTGGTAAATTCGATAAAGGGACATATAAAGTTTCAGGTGGTCTACATGGAGTTGGTGTTTCTTGTGTGAATGCACTGTCGATCTATCTTAAAGCCGAGATTCACAGAAACGGTAAGATTTATGTTCAGGAGTATTCAAAAGGTAAACCTTACGCTGACGTAAAAGTTATTGGAGAGACTGATAAAAGAGGCACAACTATCACATTTAAACCGGACGATTCTATTTTTGCGGTACTTGAATACAGGTATGATATTCTTGCTACAAGGTTGCGTGAACTTGCTTATCTGAATTCAGGCATCACTATGACTCTAACAGATAAAAGAGTACAAGGAGAGGCAGGTAAGTACAAAAACGAACGCTTTTATTCAGAAACAGGCCTTGAGGAGTTTGTACGCTACATTGATAAAAATAAAGACTCTATTATACAGGATCCAATACATATTGTTACTGAGAAAAATGGAATTCCTATTGAAATAGCAATGTCATACAACGATACCTACAATGAAAATATTTTCTCATACGTTAATAATATCAATACTATAGAGGGGGGTACTCATCTTACCGGATTCAGACGTGGACTTTCTCGTACATTAAAGAAGTATGCCGAAGATTCTAAAATGTTGGATAAGGTAAAGGTGGAAATTAGTGGTGATGACTTTAGAGAAGGTATTACCGCTGTTTTATCAGTAAAAGTTGCAGAACCTCAATTTGAGGGGCAGACTAAAACTAAACTGGGTAACACTGAGGTGATAGGTGCAGTGGATCAGGCTACAGGTGAGGCATTAAGGTATTATCTCGAAGAAAATCCAAGAGAAGCAAAAGTAATAGTTGAAAAGGTTATTCTTGCTGCAACAGCTCGTCAGGCCGCTAGAAAGGCACGTGAGATGGTGCAACGTAAATCGCCTTTGTCAGGTGCTGGTTTACCTGGTAAGCTGGCAGATTGTACAAGCAAGGATCCCAAACTCAGCGAGATTTTTCTTGTCGAGGGAGATTCAGCTGGAGGTACTGCAAAACAGGGTCGTGACCGTATGTTTCAGGCTATTCTGCCACTTCGTGGTAAGATTCTTAACGTAGAAAAAGCAATGCCTCATAAAGTGCTTGAAAGTGACGAGATAAAAAATATATACACTGCACTGGGAGTTTCAATTGGTACTGAAGAGGATTCAAAAGAACTGAATATTGAAAAGCTAAGATATCACAAAGTTATATTGATGACTGACGCGGATGTGGATGGTAGTCATATCGACACACTTATCCTTACATTCTTCTTTCGCTATATGCGGCCGTTGATTGAAAACGGGTATGTTTATATAGCTACACCACCACTATATCTTTGTAAAAAAGGAAAAATAGAGGAGTACTGTTATAGTGAGCGTCAGAGGCAGGAGTTTATCAATAAGTATGGCGATGGTAACGAAAGTGCAATTTCTACACAGCGCTATAAGGGTCTTGGTGAAATGAATGCCGAACAGTTGTGGACAACAACCATGGATCCCACAAAACGCACCCTTAAACAGGTTACAATAGAGAATGCCGCTGATGCAGATATCATCTTTACAATGCTGATGGGTGAGGAAGTAGCGCCAAGACGAGAATTTATTGAAGAAAATGCGCGACTTGCAAATATAGATGCATAGCAATCAATAGAATTATAATGCTTAGACCGGCTCCATTAATGTTCAATGATCAAGCAGTTATCATTTCTCCTTCCGGGAAAATTGATGAATGTCTCGTGCATGATACTGCGGCTATACTGGAAAACTGGGGACTAAAAACTGAATTCGGCCGGTTTGCTCTTGGTGAAACCGGCAGATTCAGTGGATCGGTTTATGAACGTTTATTTGATCTTCAAAGTGCTTTTGATAATCCATTAGTTAAACTAATTTTCTGTTCCAGAGGGGGCTATGGTGTTATTCATCTTCTTGATAAACTAGATTTTTCATCAATAAGAAAACATCCAAAGTGGGTTATTGGTTATAGTGATATAACTGCTCTGCATGCTGCACTCCAAAAAAATGGAATTGCTTCAATGCACGCACCTATGGCAAAACATTTTTCGGATGAAGGGTCAGAAGATGTATCTGTGAGGTATACCAAAAGTATACTTTCAGGTCAATCGGTCGAATATAAAATTCCAGTTAATGGGTATAATTCATTAAACCGCTCTGGTATGGCTACTGGAAGACTATTTGGTGGTAACTTATCTGTCTTCTGCGGATTGCTCGGTTCAAAATTTTTAAGAATTCCCTCTAAGGGTATTCTTTTTATTGAAGATATAGGTGAATTGCCTTACAAGGTTGATAGAATGATACACCAGTTGAAAATCTCAGGTGTGTTCAGTAAAATTAGCGGTTTTATTGTAGGTCGTTTCACCGATTACGAAGAGGATGATCAGATGTACGCTTCTTTGTACGAGTCAATCAGGGCTGTAGTAGAAGATTATAATTTTCCAG
>JAQUIZ010000261.1 GCA_028683355.1 Fermentimonas sp. | reverse complement strand
CTTGCACCTCGGGGTTATAGGTTTATTTATTTAAATTGTAACTCAAAAGTGAATATGATATAGATCTTGCTCCTTAAAAATTACCAAAGATAACTTTCATTGATTTATGCTATTAATTGCAATTAAACCCATGATTATTATCAAGAGAATAAGTGTTTTCATCGATTACAAAGGATACATTTGAAATCCCGTTATCATAAGGTTTTATTGTCGCACCAAGAACTTTTTTATCAGACATATAGTCCTCTATCTTATCATATCCAAGAATGATATTTTCAATTTTCCCACTATCATCAGGTACATAGATCGATTTTATTGCAGCTCCGTAACTGGCAATGTCAATACTCATGTTCTTGTTGTTGCCTAACCTAATAAGATGAATTGCCTGTTCATTCATTGTTCCGATCACTTTTGATTCTATTTTAGACATCTTACTCATTATCTCACTCACATCTCATTCTATTGACTCGATCTTTATTATCACACTACTTCTGCTACTGTTTACTGAAGGATTAAAGCCTACATTCATCAGAAACTCTCCGGAATAAACTTTTTGATCATTGATAGGAGTATAAGCCCCATCATAGAGGTTGATCTCGGTTAACCTGTAAGTCTTATTTTTATCCAAGCCCTGTAGGAGTATAGGACGAAGAGATGTCTCAGCTAAATATCTCCAATTCGTAAGATAATTAAACATTACACCTTCAGTCTTCTGTTCATTCACATACATAAGAGAGGCCAAATCTTTTTCATAAGGGTTTGCAAGACGGTACATTTCACCATGCCAAATGATCTCTTTGAAATCATCATAGTTAACTATGGTCTGTTGAGCAAATCTCATATCTTGTTCACTTAATTCATTAGCACGGATATCAAATCCTAGTTTACCCATCGACGCCACATCTATACGATACTTAAGCGATTTATCCTTACTCCAGTCGGTAACATGGTTACACATTGCGATGGCAGGATAATAGTAAGAATAATTCCACTGCATAAACACACGCTCCAACGGATCAGTATTGTCACTCAACCAAAATTCAGTAAAATATTTCAGGAGATTATAATCCGATCGGCCTCCTCCTCCAGAACACAGCATCATGGGTACGGTAGGATATTTTGTCCGTATCCTTTCCAATACGTTCTGCAAACCTTTTGAATAGGCTACATATAAATGTGATTGAGGAATCTTTTCACGTTCTAAATACTTCGAATGTCCATTGAAAATAGGAGCGTTGCAATCCCATTTAATGAATGCCAAAGTGGGGTTTTCAGTAAACAGATCATCCACTACCTCAAATACAAATTCTTGAACCTCAGGATTCGCCAAATCAAGTACCAACTGATTTCTAAAATAAATCTCTGGTCTCTTTTCTTCTTTGATCACCCAATCCGGATGTTTCTCATATAGTTCACTCTTCGGATTAACCATCTCCGGTTCAATCCATATACCGAACTTTACACCCTCCTTCTCTGCTTCACGTACAAGGAAAGGGACACCGTCGGGGAGCTTCTTCCGGTTCACCTCCCAGTCACCTAAGCCGGCTGTATCCCCGTTCCGAGGATATTTATTGGCAAACCAACCATCATCCAACAGGAACATGTCTACTCCTAACTCTTTTGCCCCTCCAAACAGACTGACCAATTTATCCTGATCAAAATCAAAATAGGTGGCTTCCCAGTTATTGAGTAATGTCAAACGATCACCATGACCATCCAACAGTATATGATCCCTCAGCCAATCGTGTAAATTACGGCTTCCTTTTCCTTTTCCTTCAAAAGAGAGCGTATAAATAAAACGCGGAGTCTCAAAGGGTGTGTTCGGATCAAGGTGATAAGCAGATTGATAGGGATTTATTCCGGCAACGACATGCAAATTTTTATACATATCGGTTTCGAACTGCAATGAGAAATTACCGTTCCAAGCAATTTGTCCCATCATGATGGTTCCTGATGTCTCCGTCGCTTTTCCATCTAACGATAACATAAAATTTGGTGAGGTAAGCAAATTTGCTCTCGTACCCAATCTACTCTCAATTGTATGCATTCCTTGACGAAGATGTGTCTCCTCAGGCTGCATCTCTTTGGCCCAAGAACCGTTATAACTAGTTAAATAATAATCTGTATTATTTAGGTATAAGTTTGCTGACGCATATTTGTTAAGAACAACTTTTCCTTTTTCAGTATGTCTGATTACAGTCCATTGTTCAATCACATCATTCTCATTCCATGTTTTATAGAGTAAATCTACAAAAAAAGGATATACAGGATCCTTGAGAGTTATTGTAGTGAGTGTGGCTCCATCATCAGTCTGCGTAGCAGTATGACTTTCATAAAGTAAGTCCAGTGAGTTGTTACCATCTGTGTGTATCACAGCAATAGCGGGCTCGATAAAATTGTTGTCGATTCCTGCAACGGCATAGGCGCTATTATTAGAACTTGCCCCTTCATCTTGAAAATTAAAAACGTCGCCAGTCTGTTTATATTCATCAATGTTAGATAAGGACTTTCCAAAATAAATAATTTTTAAACGATTGTTATGGTCGGTTTTTAAAACCATGACTGTATTCTCAGTTTCTATAGGAATAGTCACATCTTGACTATAAGAAAGCGAGAATGGTAGTAAAAATAATAATAAGTAAGTAAATAAACGCATAGATTTCATTGTTAATTAATTTATAATTTAATAATGCATC
>JAQUIZ010000007.1 GCA_028683355.1 Fermentimonas sp. | reverse complement strand
ATTGTGTAAAAGAACAATTTAAGATTTATGATCGCCTAGATTATAATTAATCATCCAATAAGTACCAAATTTATCTTTGAAACTACCAAAGTAGTCACCCCAAAACATCTCCTCCATTGGCATTTCTACTTCACCATCTGCAGAAAGTTCATTGAAAATTCTGTCAGCTTCTTCTCTAGTATCGGGTGTGATGCTAATATAATTATTATTACCGGATTTGAATAGATATTTCATACTTGTAGGAACATCTGATCCCATTAAAATATCACTTCCAATTGGAAGACTTACATGCATAACCAAATTTCTATCTTCATCAGAAGCTTCCATAGCCGCCATATCTCCCATCCTGGAGAAATAAGTAAATTCACCACCAAAAACGGTTTTATAAAAGTTGAAAGCCTCTTCACAAGTGCCGTCAAAATTTAAGTAAGGATTTAATTTAGCCATAATAATTAATTGATTAAAAAATTGGAATGAACAAAAGAAAATAAAATTTAATAGAACTATATGCTTAATCTAATTTGACAATAATATCAAGTTGCAGCATCACTTAGTTTCTGTATATCAAGCTTCTTCATTGTCATCATCACCTCCATTACTTTTGGTGATTTCTGCAGCAAGTCCTTCATAACAATTGGTGTAATCTGCCAACTTACACCAAACTTATCTTTCAACCATCCACACATTCCTTCTTCTCCTCCATCTGAAGTAAGCAGATCCCAATAATAATCAACTTCTTGCTGTGTATTGCATTCAATGACTAAAGAAACACCTTCGGAAAAGTCAAAAGAATGTGGATAAGAACTATCCATTATCATTAATAAGTAATCTAATATTTTGAATTCAGCATGTTGTACATTTCCAGGTGTTTCACCCTCTTCTCCGGTGTATTTTAAAACACCTCTCTTCTCTGACTTCGGAAAGACTGAAGTGTAAAAATCTATTGCTTCGGCTGCTTTACCATTGTTTTCACCGACGAACATAAGAGTTGGGGCAATCTTTTGAATGATATCTTTTTCATCAGAAGTGATAATTTGCCATGATACACCATAACGATCCTCCACCCAGGCATATTTATTACTGAAAGGATAAGAATCCAGTGGCATCAACTCCTTGCCATCAGTAATTAACCTTTCATACAATCCTTCTACTTCTTTTTCTGAATTAGTAAGATACATTAAAGATACTGATGGATTTGGCTGGAACATTTCTCCTCCATTTAAGAGCATAATTCGCTGACCATTTATTTTCAAAACTACAACCCAATCGTTTTCATCGGCTATCTCGGAATTATGAAATACAGACAGATAATAATCTGCCATTTCTCTTGCATTGTTTTTGCTCCAAATGCACGGGTAAATTAATTTATCCATTTAAACCGGGTTTTATTAAATTATTAAATTTGATTACATAGTTATTAAAACAATATATTGCGTATTCGAATTCATTTCACGGCCTCCTTTTTTAAATAAATCAGCCAGTTTTCCAGACTTTTATCCAAAGTATTTTTCATGAATCCCCTAAATAACCGCATAAGGAAACCTTCCATACTTTCAGCCACATACACCTCTGTCTTTCCATTTAGTTTTGTCAACTTCCAGTTGTGTATAGCATATGCTCCAAATGCTTTTCCTCTCCATTCAAAATATTCAAATGATTCAACTGTGTGTATGGTTGAAGTGAGAATTCTCCACACTACTTCTATAGGAGCATCTATTTGAATACTCTTTTCAGCCTTCACAGGAGCTTTTTCATTAATGAGAGTCATATTATAAATTGATAAATTTAATATCTAACCTTAATTAGTAATGATCAATTGATCAACAGCTATAAATCTCTAACATTATCAATGGGTAAATGTTTAAAAGTAGTGTGTTAATACATACATAAACTAGTTATCCTTATTATAAAGACTCCTTAATTGCTTCACTTAATGAGTTGAATTTAAATATGTATCCTTTATCGATTACCTTTTGAGGAGAAATACGACTACCTTCCAATACCATTCCTGCCGCTTCGCCCATAATTAGTCGAAGTATAAAAGCAGGTATATTTGGAAGAAAAAATGGACGTTTCATTTCTTTTGCCAAACACTTCATAAATTCAGCGTTTGTAGTTTGATCAGGTGAAACAGCATTATAAACACCTTCCATATTGACATCTTCTATTGATTTGATGTAAATTCCGCATAAATCATCCAAATGAATCCAACTGAAAAACTGTTTTCCACTACCTATTGGAGCTCCTAAACCAAATTTGACCGGTAGTTTGATTTTATTTAATGCATGACTATTTTTATAAATAACAAAAGATGTTCGTAATGCAACTGTGCGAATGCCTAGTTCTTTTTTAAAATTAAAAGCTTCTGCCTCCCATTTTTTACAAGTTCTGCTTAAAAAATCATTTCTTGCAGGCAGATCATCTTCATAGTAAACTTTTTCATCAGTGTGCATTCCATAATATCCAACAGCTGAAGCTGATATAAATGCTTCAGGTTTTTTATTGAGCTTTATCAGTGTATCAAGTAAAAGTCTGGCTGTTAAAACCCGGCTCTCAACAATTGTTTGTTTTTTTAATCTTGTCCAAGAGCCTTCTCCCAAATTTGTACCCGACAGGTGTATAATAATATCAGCTTGCTCTAAAGCTTCAGAATCAATTTCACCTTTCCGGTAATCCCATCTATAACGAGGAATTATTGCTTTGACATAGCGTTCACGACTAAGCCAAATTACCTTATATCCCTTTTCAATAAGCAACTCTGATAGTCTTCGTCCAATCATACCTGAGCCGCCTGTTACTAAGATAGTTTTCATAAAATAGGAATTAACTATTTAAAATAAATTGTCAAATCCTAAATAAGTGTTGCAAATTATTCGGAAGTGACAGATAATTAAACAAATAAAGACGGCATTTGTTGCCGTCTTTATCATCAGATATGTTTTCTAATATTTTTATCTTCTACTACCGCTCATCGCAATCATTATGTAGTATAGTAACGTTGCAAGAGAACTGAGTGCAGCCACAACATATGTATATCCTGCCCATCGTAAAGCATCTTCTGCCTGAGAATGATTACTCACATCTGTTATACCGGCACTGCTAAGCCATCGAAGAGCCCTGTTGGTTGCATTTTTCTCAACAGGTAGAGTGATAAAACTAAAAAGAGTTGACATGCCAAAGATTACGATCCCAAACCACAGTAAAAACGGAAATGTTTCTATCATAATTATACCCAACAGTAAAACCCACATCACCCATTTTGAAGTAGATGATATTATTGGCACCAAAGCAGATCGCATTTTTAAAGGAGCATATCCCATTGCATGCTGTAAAGCATGTCCGGTTTCGTGTGCTGCTACTGCTGCAGCTGCTACACTATAGCTGCTATAAACCGGCTCACTAAGGTTGATAGTTTTCTTAAGCGGGTTGTAATGATCTGTAAGCTGCCCTTTTGTCGATATTACCTGTACATCAAATATTCCATTCTCATGCAGCATCTTCTCGGCAACTTCTTTACCTGTCATTCCACTTCTTAGAGGGATTTTAGAATACTTTTTAAATCGATTTTGTAAACTAGCTTGCACTGCCCATCCCAGTAGAGCAATACCTATAAATATAATCCAAATTAATGCCATAAAGTTATTTTGTATATATGTTTAACATTTTCACTGTTTCAATAGTTCATCTATTCATAATTAATAATGCAAAAATCGTACCGTACATATAAAGTTTTACATCAGCAATAGAAAAGCTATAGTTAGTGCAATACCTAAACCTGTAAGAGCGATCCCCCTTTTACTTTTCTTGGATCTAAATTTATACATAAAAAGGGAAGAAACAGCTAAAAATAACAGTAAAATACCATAAATAGTGCTGAAAAATGACCATTTGTTGTTACCGGTGATCTTGTGAAAATTGACAAGTTTATTCAGTATGTCTGGGTATTCTTTTCTGGATATAGTTGCTTCACCAGTTGTGGTATTATAGGAACCCTCTTTAAAATAAATCATGTCTCCTTCTTCTTTTAATATCTGAAAATTACGAATTAACAGCTGTTCTGACAGATCCTTTGCCGACATATCCTGCTTCAGTTGTTTAACAGTTGTCTTTTCACTCATTAAAAAGTTGGTATTTCTATACACAAGTATTACTCCGCTAAGTGCATACACAAGTGTCAAACCCAGTGTAATAAAACCAATATCCCTATGCAGAACGCGCATAATGTAATAAATACTTCTTCCCTTTTCTTTTTTTTCCATACTATAAGTTTTTATTAAACAGCTATACAAATTTAAGTTGATTAGTTTTAATACACAACTGCATACATGCTGATTTACAACATATTAACTCAAGCAAGATTGTTCTTCGTAATCAAAAAACAGTATTTCAAGGATAACTTTACACTGATAATCGATAAAAAAACCCTTTTCGTCGATTATCTCTTCTTCGATAGCTTTTAATCTTTATTAAATATTAATTTGTGATAAAGAAAAGTGATGCAGATACAAAAAGGCCTCCTAAACAGGAGGCTCTTTTTCTTGAGTGATATCATATTTATACAATAATAATCAGCGGATAATGGTTTGTGCTCTGTCAGGCCCTAGAGATACAATGGAGATTGGAACCCCAAGCTCAGTTTCAAGAAAAGTTATATAGTTATTAAACTCTTCGGGGAACTCGTCTTCCGACTGCATTTTTGACATATCTGTTTCCCAACCGGGTAATTCTATATATACAGGAACTATTCCTTCTGATATATCGTATGGAAGACTCTCTGTTTCAACTCCATTTATATCGTATGCAATGCATGCTTTAATTGTTTCAAAGCTGTCAAGTACGTCACTTTTCATCATAACAAGCTTTGTAACTCCATTAAGCATAATGGTGTATCTTAATGATACCAGATCAATCCAACCACAGCGACGCGGGCGTCCGGTCACAGAACCGTATTCGTTACCATTATCACGTAAAGCTTGTCCATCTTCATCAAAAAGCTCGGTTGGGAACGGACCACTACCTACCCTTGTACAATATGCCTTAAAGATTCCGAATACGTCTCCTATACGATGTGGAGCTATACCTAAACCTGTACAAGCGCCTGCACATATTGTATTTGAAGAAGTGACAAATGGGTATGAACCAAAATCAATATCCAGCAGAGAACCTTGTGCACCTTCTGCAAGAACAGAACCTCCATCATTAAGGTGTTCATTAATGTATTGTTCGCTATCTATAAACTGATATTCCTTCATTTTCTCTATTCCGGCGAACCAATCAGCTTCAAGAGAAGTGAGATCATATTCAATATTATAGCTATCGAGTACCTTTTTATGACGTTCTACCGCTTTCTGATATTTTTCGTTAAAGTTATGCAAAAGATCCCCTACTCTAAGTCCGTGTCTTCCTACCTTATCTGTATATGCAGGACCAATACCTCTTCCTGTAGTTCCTATCTTTGCTTCTCCCATAGCTGTTTCAGATGCTGAATCCAGCAATCTGTGTGTGGGGAGTATCAAATGTGCCTTCTTTGAGATGCAGAGTCTGTCAGTCAGAACATGACCACTATTTTCAAGTGCTTCAACTTCCTGTTTAAAAAGTGCAGGATCTATCACTACACCATTTCCAATGATGTTCATCTTACCTTCTTGAAAAATACCGGAAGGAATTGACTTCAAAATATACTTTTGTCCCTCAAACTCTAATGTATGCCCTGCATTTGGACCGCCTTGAAAACGGGCTACAATTTCGTAATTTGGTGTGAGAACATCAACAATTTTACCTTTCCCTTCGTCTCCCCACTGGAGTCCTAAAATAACATCAACTTTCATTTTATAATTTTTTTTTGGATGTAATATTTCACCCAATTTACAGTTTAAATTACTACTTATCTTTGGTTTTATCTTTAACCGTGCGTGCCAGTTTCCTTAGTTGCATTTTTTTTGCATGACTGCATTTACTGCATACACCATAAATATACATACTGTAATAACTGACATTGAATTTTCTTATTTTTTTAAGCTGAGCAGGGGTAAGAATGTCATCGTTTTTCATTTCCCATACTTCACCACAAGTTGTACATATCAGATGGTTGTGATTTTCATTACCATAAGCCCTCTCATAGTTCGAAATATTACCGCCAAATTGATGTTTGATAACAAGTCCACAGTCCAACAGAAGATCAATTGTATTATATAAAGTAGCACGACTAACCCTGAAATTTACTTCAATCATAGATTTATAAAGTGTATCCATGTCGAAATGCCCCTTGGTAGAATATATATGATCCAGTATAGCGAACCGTTCTGGAGTTTTACGATGCTTATGCAAAGTAAGGTACTCCATGAATTCATTTTTAACCTGTTTCCTCAATTTCAAATTGGCATCCATAATTACAAAATTATTCTATTTTTTTCTATTTTTCTATGTTTTGACCATCAATTTGTTTACTATATCTGAGTGGTTTTAAAAGCGTTTGATTTCTAAAACTGCTTCCTATTTTATAGTCTCCGAATGATAGAAAAAAGCAGGTATACTTACTTCACTTTCGTTATGAAACGAGTCAGAAGTTGTCACAAAGTAGTAATATGCCATATCATTATCCTCAGCTGTAAGATAAAGAATTGTTTCTTGTAAACCTGTTGCAATAATATTTTCGGCCTTATCCTTACTTAAATTGTCTGTTTCACTTCTGTAGACGTTATAAGTCACTCTATTATTATCTACCCCTTCCCATTTCAACTCAAAAATGCCACTTGAAAGTTTTTCGGCACGTAAATCCATAGGTTTATCCGGAATTGAGTCTGATAACCACGTTAATGGTGGAAGCTTTGCAGGGTATTCGTAGACTTTCTTCAATCTTTCTAATATTCCCTTGTTGTTTGAAAGAATATTTTGTGTTCTAAAGTAAGCCTGCCCATTAACCTGTTTTCTTCTTGAATAGTCAATCTGATCCAATATATCTTTAGAACTCCACCCTAGCTCCATCATCTGATATGCACCGAGTCCGGGAACTAAAATTCTATCATTGCTATTTAAAATCCAATCGTCAAGATAAGGATAAAACAACTCATCTTTATAATACATCATTGGATACAATGCGTCGTGTTTACCTGACTCCATCCACTTACCGGCATCCTGAAAAACAGTTTCCAGTGCAGTCCAGCCTCTGCCTCTATCATTTAGAGTTCTATAACGACCCAGCGGAGAACTGCTAACCTGTACCCATGGTTTTTCTTTCTTTACCAGATCATATACTTTAGTTACAAAACGCGTAATATTATTTCTTCTCCAGTCTGCTCTGGATAAACCTTTCCCATAAAGCCTATAAAGTCCGTCATCAGGAAACTGACCTCTATTATCAGGATAACGAATGTAATCAAAATGAATTCCATCAATATCATAATTAGATATTATCTCTTCAACAATAGAAACAAGATAATCATCTGTTCTTGGATTTCCCGGATCAAGGAACCACTCTCCTTTAAACAACTTAGTTATGGTAGGATTTTTCTTTGTAACTGACTTTGAACCTAAACTCCTAACATGTCTGTCACCACCCAAAGGATAAGTCACTAACCATGCATGACACTCAAGTCCTCTTTTGTGAGACTCTTCGATAGCAAATGCCAGTGGATCAAAATCAGGTTTTCCATGAGTGTTGGAGACTATCAATGAAGACATCGGTTCGATGACTGATTTATAAAAGACTTCGCCTCGTGCACGTACTTGAAACATTACTGTATTGAAGTTATGTTTCTTCAATGAATCAAGAATAGCTATAAGTTCTTTTTTTTGTACTTCCTGATTGTTCCTGTTAGCAGGCCAATCCAGTCCATAATTAGTAGTCAGCCAAACAGCTCTCACTTCCGTAGCAGGTATTTCGGAGGGGATTACAACAACCGAACTAAATAACAACAGAATGAGCAAAATAAATATTTTGTTCATTAACTCAAATGTATATATTATTATTATCTACAAATTTAATGTAAAAATGGAGGTCATTTAGTAATTTTCATAATGTTAACAGTTTTAAAAGTATGACATTAAACGAACCTGTTACTGATATCGATTTTTCATTATATTTGCAGACTTCTAAATAGTAAAATAGTGATTATGACGAAAAAAAGGTGGCTTGCTGTTTACGTTAAAATGCATCATGAGAAGAAAGTAAGAGATAAGTTAACTGAAATAGGAATAGAGAACTTTCTGCCGGTACAAACAGAAGTGAGGCAATGGAGCGATCGGAGAAAAAAAATTGAAAGTGTACTTATTCCAATGATGATTTTCGTACGGGTTGATGAACAAGAACAACGCATAGTAATAACTCAACCATCTGTACTTCGTTATCTGGTTTTACGAGGTGAACATGCTCCTACTGAGATTCCCGAGAACCAAATGGATAAATTCAGATTCATGCTTGATTATTCTGAAAAGCCGATTAACTTTAGCACCGATGAGTTTATACCAGGTGAAAAGATTAAAGTAATAAAAGGACCACTTTCGGGTTTGGAGGGAGAACTGGTAAACGTTGAAGGTAAATCTAATATTGCAATTAGAATTGCTCAACTAGGATGTGCTGTAGTAGAGATAAACGCCAATATGGTAAAGAAGTTAGAATCATAGAAGCAAACAAATTTTCTCAAGATTAACAGCATCAATTTCGTTAAACGAGTCAAGTTCATCACTATCTATATCTAATACTGCAATAACTTTATTGTCTCTTATTACGGGCACAACTATTTCAGAACGTGATAATGAACTACAGGCAATATGACCGGGGAATAAATCTACATCAGGAACAATTATTATTTTCTCTTCCTTCCATGAATTACCACATACTCCTTTACCAAAAGCTATACTTGTACAAGCTATTGGACCCTGAAAAGGTCCCAAAACCAGTCGTTCTCCAATAACTCTGTAAAATCCAACCCAAAAGAAATTAAAGGTTTCTTTCAGTGCAGATGAAATATTTGCCATGTTCGCAATCTGGTCTTCCTCACTTTCCACTAAGGATTTCAATTGTGGGTAAAGTTCTAAGTATAATTCTTCTTTTGTTGATCCTTTTTTAATTTTTAATTCTTCAGCCATAAATTCATTTTAAAAAGATCGCGCTACAAAAGCAGCGCGATCCTAAATTTATTCATTTTTTAAAAAAAAGTTATTTAACATCCTTATTGTGCCTTTTCTTTTGCATCCTGTATCATCTTTGCATTTGGCAGTATAAAGACCTCAACTCGTCTGTTTTCAGTTCTTCCGGCAGCAGTACTATTATCAGCTACAGGCTGAGAGGAACCAAAGCCTTCATAAGACATTCGCAGGCCTGAAACACCCTTGGAGTTTAAATAATTGTATACCGATTCTGCACGGCGTACCGAGAGTGGATTATTAATTGCATCACTACCTGTACTGTCTGTATGACCGTAAATTTCTACATCTGTATCAGGATTATTTTGCAATGAAGTAGCAAACTTGTCGAGTGATGTTCTTGATGCGCTATTCAATGTACTTGAATTAGTAGCAAAAAGAATCCCAGATTCAAAAGTCACTTTAATTGCTTCTCCCTCATTTACTTTTTCAACTTGGGCACCCTCAATTTGCTCCAGCTCAGCAGCTTGCTTGTCCATTCTATTTCCAATGATTGCACCGGCTGCACCGCCAACAATCGCTCCTATACCTGCCCCTATGGCTGCTCCACGGCCTCCGCCTGCTATTGCTCCTACTCCGGCTCCAACAGCAGCTCCTGACCCTGCTCCTATGGCACCTCCTTGAACTGTTCGGTTTGCTCCGCAACTTGAAAAAATCAGAGCTGTACCCAACAATACAATTACCATTAATTTTGAAAATTGTTTCATAGTTAGTTTTTTTGTTTTGGTGAATTATACTAAGTTAAGTGGTTTTCGTTAATCGAACAAATTTAGAGTATCGCAGTATGCCAATTCACCTGCTACTATAGCTTCTATCTGTTCATCAGTATATTCCCTAATATTGTCTTTACGGGCATTATCAAAGATGTAATCCAATAATTCGTCTTCGTCAATTTCAATTTCTGATTCTTCACTCGCATCCAGAAATCCCTTATCCTCATAAAACTCATAAATCAGATCAACTATATAGTTGATCTCATCATCGGAAAACTCATCCTTCATTTCTTCTGGAAGGTGTTCTTGAATAAATCTCAGGGAATCTTCTTCGTCATATTCAAGTTCTTTCTTTTCTTCGCTCATAACAAAACTTTTTAGATGTGTATTTAGTTAAAACAAATATATAAAAAATAAGTTCACATTAGCAAATCAAAACTATTTTCGATAATTCCTTTTTGCATTTTGCTTTGCTTGCTCACGAGCTTGCTTTTCCTGTAATTTTTGAGCTTCTTGCAAACGGGCCATAAAACCTGATTTCTTTTTAGGTTTCCTCTTATTTTCTTCTAATTGTGCTAGAATTTTTTCTTCATCTATAACTTTCTTCATGATAGTTGTAATTACTATTGTAATTAACGTAGAAAGGAAGTAATAGTAGTTTAACCCTGCAGGATACGAGTTTAGGAAGAAAAACATAAAAATACTCATGATTAATGGCATACTTTTCATGCCGGCCATTGTCTGCTGACCTGTATCCATAGCAGACATATTATATTTAGTATATATAACGTTGGTTACTGTCATCAACAAACAGAATATACTAATATGGTTACCTAAAAACCTGGTAATTATAGGGATATTCCCACTCCATGAAATTAATGAGTCAAAAGTTGAAAGGTCATCTGCCCAAAGAAAACTTTGTTGACGTAGTTCAATAGCTGATGGGAAGAAGAAAAACAGAGCTAATAATACAGGCATCTGAATAAGCATAGGCAGACAACCACTCATAGGACTTACACCTGCTTTACTGTATAGTTCCATTGTTGCTTGTTGCCTTTTCATCATCATATCCTGTTCTTGACCAGGGTATTTTTTCTCTATTTCCTGAATCTGTGGTCGCAAAACACGCATTTTAGCTGAAGACATATAAGATTTATATGTCAACGGCGAAATAACGATTTTGACCATCAAGGTTAAAATAAGAATAATAAGCCCCATGCTCCAGTTTAAAGAGAGGAAAAAATTAAACACAGGTATTACAAACCATTTATTGACCCAGCTAAGCCATTTGTAACCAAGACTCACAATTTCTTCAAGTTCGAGCTTATCTGAATTGTTGCTTACCCCATCATCATATGCCTTCAGTGTGTTATAATGAACAGGACCAAAGTAATAATTGAATCCGGCACTTATAAGATCACTCTCTGTACTGATCTCCACAGGAGCCCAAACTTCGGCTTTGTAGTCTTTTATATATGCGGAATCATTGAGTAGTTCTGATGTGAGTATTGTGTTACTAAATGGTTTATCACCAATTACAATCGCAGAAAAGTACTGATCTTTAAAAGCAAACCATTTTATAGGATCTGAAAGTTCTTTTTGGTCATTTTTTGATTCGCTCAGTTTATTATCATCCTGTCTGTCGAATTTATAGTGAATACGCGAATAACGATTTTCGAATGCACGTCCCTTCTCCTGTTGTCTTACCTTTTGCTCCCAGTTCAACCTGAAGTTTGTAAGACTTTCAGGATGCAGACCGTTTCTCATACCTGAAATCCGAATGTCAAAGTCTAACATATATTCATCCTCTGGAAGCGTGTATACTAAATCAATATACTGTTCAGGGGAGTGTTGTAAACGCATAATTACCGATTTACCATCTGCACTTCGGATTGGTGTAAACAATTCATTTTCGGTAGATATTCTTAAACTATTTCGATTGAATAACTCCAGGTTAAATCTGGATTCTTGATTATTATCAAAAAGATATAAACTGTCACCTTTATAATGCAGATATTCTTTCAGTTGAACCGACTGAATTTTCCCTCCATGGGTATTTAATAGAAGTCGCAATTTCTCATTTTCCAGAACAACTATTTCTTCTTTAGCTGTTTCTTCAACCAAATTTAAATTCCCTGATGCTGAGTCGGCTACAACTTCATTATATGGAGTGCCGGCACTGAAAAAGTCTGACACATTTGAACCTTGATTAATAACTGAGTCATCATTTAGATGATTATTAGCCGGTTGTAGTTCCGACTCTGCTGCAATTTCTGCACGCTGTGCTTGAACCAATGCGGTAGAATCCCGCAGACGTTGTTGTTCTGCAATTTGTTCCTGACTAGGTCTGTTGTATATCGTGAAAACTACTATGATCGCGGTAATCAACAGTAAACCTATAACTGTATTTTTATCCATTAACTCCTTAGAATTATTTTTTTCTGATTTCTTTTGTAAGTGCTGCTGCTGCCATAAAACTCATAAACAGCGGATTTGGTGAAATAACTGTACTATTATATTCAGGATGAAATTGGGTACCAATATACCATCTTAAACCGGGGACCTCAACTATCTCTACCAAGTCAGAATCTGGATTTATCCCTGTACATTTCATACCAGCTGACTCAAATTCTGTTTTATATTTATTATTGAATTCATACCTGTGACGATGGCGTTCCTGTATTTTAGACTTACCATATGCCTTGTATGCCAAATATCCTTTTTTAAGGATACAATCATAAGCTCCAAGACGCATTGAAGCGCCCATATTAGTAATATGTTTCTGCTCTTCCATCAGGTCGATAACTTTGTCTTCTGCTTTCGGGTCCATTTCTGTTGAGTTTGCACCGGTTAAATTCATTACAGAACGGGCATATTCAATTACCATACATTGCATTCCAAGACAAATACCAAATGTGGGTATATCATTCTCTCTTGCATATTTTAAGGCAATAAATTTACCTTCTATCCCCCTCTGTCCGAAACCGGGTGCAACAACTATTCCATCTGCATCTTTCAGTTGTTCAGCTACATTCTCTTCTGTAATTTTCTCCGATTGATATAGATCCAGAATCAATTTTCTATCATTATAAATTGCAGCCTGAGAGAGAGACTCTGTTATTGATTTATATGCATCGGGAAGTTCGGCATATTTACCTACTAATTTTATTTTCACATGTTTTTTAGCATCTTTCCTTTTTTGAAGAAATGCATTCCATGCTTCCATTTTTGGGCTTTCACCGGGTACTAAGTTCATTTTACGCAGAACTACCTCATCCATGCCCTGGCGTTGCATCATAGTAGGAACTTCATAAATTGTTGAAACGTCCACTGACTGCATTACTGCCCCTTGCTCCACATTACAGAATAGTGCTACTTTGTCAAGTATGTCTTTATTAAGCTTGCGCTCAGTACGTAAAACCAGCATATCAGGCTGAATTCCGTGAGACTGCAACTCTTTAACAGAATGTTGAGTAGGTTTTGTTTTAACTTCTCCGGCTGCTGATATATAAGGCACGTAAGTAAGGTGCAGACAATAACAGTTTTTTCCGAGTTCCCATTTTAACTGACGAACTGCTTCCAGATATGGAGTGGATTCAATATCTCCTACTGTGCCCCCAATCTCAGATATTACAAAATCAAATTTGTTCTTTATTCCTAAAGATTTAATATTACGTTTTATTTCATCAGTTATATGCGGGATAACCTGAACGGTTTTTCCCAGAAAATCACCGCGTCTCTCTTTCAAAATTACATTCTGATATATACGACCGGTTGTAATATTGTTTTCTTTTGTAGTCTGAATATTAAGGAATCTTTCGTAATGTCCTAAGTCAAGATCAGCCTCATGTCCATCGACTGTAACATAACATTCTCCATGTTCATAAGGATTTAAAGTTCCCGGATCTACATTAATATACGGATCAAACTTTTGAATTGTTACTTTATATCCTCTTGCCTGCAATAATTTACCAAGTGACGATGCAATTATTCCCTTCCCTAAAGAAGAAACAACGCCTCCGGTTACAAATATGTACTTTGTGTCAGCCACGATTGTGATGTATTTTTATTATTTTTTTGAAGATGCAAAGGTACGTATTTTTTAGAACATTGAGTAACGATAGTTTATCAATGTTCCAATATTAAAAGAGTAATATCATTAAGAAAAGTCAAACTGTATAATGAAAATTACATAGAAATTAAGTTCATATCTTCACATCGCATAATTTTGCCTGGAAAGGCCTGAACAATGGAATAGTTGTGAGTCGACATTATAACCGCTGTACCCCTGCCTGAGATATCCTGAAGAAGTGAAACTATCTGACTACCTGTTTCCGGATCAAGATTACCTGTTGGTTCATCTGCTAATATAAGTGCAGGAGAATTGAGCAACGCTCTTGCAATCACCACTCTTTGCTGTTCACCACCTGATAATTCATGAGGCATTTTATAAGCCTTGTTTTGCATCCCAACCAGTATCAATACTTCATTAATGCGGTCTTTAATTTCACGCTTATTTTTCCAGTCTGTTGCACGAAGAACGAACTCTAGATTTTTTTCTACTGTACGATCTATCAGGAGTTGAAAATCCTGAAATACTATCCCTATTTTCCTTCTTAGGAAGGGTACAAGTCGTCGCTTAATTGTTGCAAGTTCATAGTCAAACACACGTGCACTACCATCATCAATAGGCAATTCTGCATACATGCTTTTCATGAGAGTGCTTTTACCTGATCCTACTTTTCCTATTATATACAAAAAGTCACCCCTATTTACCGTGAGATTGACATTGCGAAGTATAATGTTCTCTTCGCGGTTTAATTGTACATTTGAATAGTTTACTATATGTTCTTTAATCATTATTTAATGAATTGTATCGTCAACGGATATTTCCAGTATTCACCGTTGTTGGCTTTTACTGTTGCTATAATTACAAAAACTATATACAATATCCCAATAACTACTGCAACAGGAATACCGATTATTGTAATTGTAGCTACTGCTGCATATATTGCAAAGCTGATCATGAAATTTAGAATGTTTTTACCATGTAAATCAACATTTCCATTATTATCCTTGTTGGCAACCCACATAAGTATTGGAACTATAAAACCTGCAAGTGGAATTAAAACTCCTGCAAACTGAGTAAGGTGCATCAGCATAATATATGTATTTTCCGTCATGCCGAATAATGGTTTCTTTCCTACGTTAAAAGAAGTACTACTATCGTTAAGGATTTTTTCTTTCTCTCGCTGATATTCTTCCTCTGTAATACTTCCTTTTTCTCTTAATTCATCTAAAATCTTTAAATCTTCATATTTCATAATACTGAATTTTATTGAATCAAAAACAACTAAAAAGCTATAAAGTATTTTGAAGCGACTGGTCTATTATCTGAACCATCTGATTAAATTCTTCTTCTTCAAAAAGACGGGTTAACATAATAATTTTACCATCTCTGTCAATTATTACATTACGTGTTATCCCGGCATCCGGTTCAGCATACAAACCAAAGATATCGGCCTCAGGATCAAGCCCTATTGGATAAGTAACTTTAGTAGCCTTAATAAGTTCCTCTATCTTCTCAACAGGCTCCTCTCTGTCAATTCCAAAAAGTGCAAATTCAGGATTATTTTTGTGCCTTTGCCATATTCTTGATTCAATGTATGGCATCTCCTTTCTGCAAACTCCACACCAACTGGCAGTAAATTGGAGCATTACCACCCTACCGCGAAGTGAAGATAGATTTACAGTGCTACCATCAGGCATTTGCATTTCAAAATCAGGAGCCGCATCTCCCACTTTCACCAAAAACTGATAATCATTATTTTGTTCTGTAAGTTCAACTGCAGTTTCTGATTCTACGGCATCTAATACAACTGTGTCTGATTTTTTACGAGAAGTATTTCCGCATGAAACCAATAATATTATAATAAAGCTGACAAGTAGATTTTTAACCATAATATACTATTTTACACAAAGATATGTTTTTTCCTGAATTATCGTCTTCTGCGTAGAAAAATAATCGCAAGTATAGTTGCAACCAGTGACCCCAATACATCTGCTATCCAGTCCACTAACTCAGCACTGCGTGATGAGAAAAAATTCATCTGTAGCAATTCTATAATACCACCATAAATAACAGGTACTAAAAATCCCCAAAACAACCATCGGATTAAACGTGGGTTATTATTGTGAAATTTATAGTAATCATACAAGGAAACTGCAGATAAGAGAAAAAACATTCCGAAATGGACAATTTTATCCCATGGTATTCCCGCCGGCATTTCGGGAACCTGATCAGAAGGAATTAAACAGGTGCCTATAAAAATTAACAGACCTATTATTAAGGGTAATAATGTGTAACGAAGTAAGATGTTCATAATTGAATTTTCAAAACTCATTGGTTGATTGCAAAGATAATATCATTTTAATTTATTGGAATATATAATCTTCATTACATACGATATTTATAAACATATAACTAAAAGAATCTATTGATTTCAGGAAAAATTTGTTCCTTTGTCTAAATAAGCACTTAAGCCGTAGCGACACTTTCACATGGCAATAAATTAATTTTAATAGTAAAATGAGAAAATACATTCTTTTAATACTGTTCGGTATCACGGTAATACAAATTTCTGCACAAACAACAGCAACTGGACAAAATCAACGTTATTTCGACATCAACAAAAACATCGATATTTTTAATTCTGTTTTAAGGGAACTAGACATGTTTTATGTCGATAGTGTAGAAGTAGACAATCTTGTACAGGGAACAATAGAGAATATGTTATCCCGACTTGACCCATATACTGAGTATTATTCTGAAGAGAACATAGGAGTACTGCAATTTATGACTACAGGTGAATATGCCGGTATCGGAGCTATCATTTCTTATAAAGATGGTCACGTTATTATTAATGAGCCTTATGAAGGTTTGCCTGCTGCAAAAGCAGGATTAAAGGCAGGTGACGCTATTCTTGAAATTGATGGTGAAAATGTGCGTGAAGCTACTGTAAAAGAAGTTAGTGATAAACTAAAAGGAACTCCGGGAACAACCTTACGACTACTTATTAATCGACCGGGAGAAAAAGAAAATATCACATTAAATATTGTACGTGAGAAAATTGAGATGGACCCTGTTACATACTCAGATATATTTAATGAAAATATTGGATATTTACACTTTGGCAGCTTTACTTCAGGTAGTTCCGGCAGAGTAAAAGAGACTGTATCTGACCTGAAAAATAAAGGAGCCACTTCACTTATAATAGATCTTCGTGGTAATGGTGGCGGAATACTTGAAGAAGCTGTTAGCATAGTTAATCTTTTTGTACCTAAAGGTGAGGAAATTGTTTCAACAAAGGGTAAAGTATCTCAGTGGGACAGAAGCTATTTCACTCAGGAGCAGCCACTAGACGAAATAATTCCAATAGTAGTACTTATTGATACCGGTTCTGCTTCTGCTTCTGAAATTGTTGCAGGTGGCCTGCAAGATCTTGACCGTGCAGTAATTATAGGTAATCGTTCATTCGGAAAAGGCTTGGTTCAAACACCCCGCGATCTTCCATACGGAGGGAACATGAAAATTACAACTTCCAAATATTATATACCAAGCGGACGCTGTATTCAGTCGCTTGATTACTCTCATCGAAATCCTGATGGTAGTGTTGCACGTGTCCCTGATTCATTAACAAATATATATTATACCAGAAAGGGACGAGTAGTACGTGATGGAGGAGGAATAACTCCTGATATAACAATACCTCAGGAAGCCGGCGGCACAATTGCTTTTTACCTTATGGCTGATAACATAATATTTGACTTTGTTACCGATTGGGTACAAGCTCATGATAGCATTTCTCCTCCGGATAAATTTGTTTTATCAGACGATGATTATGATTCCTTTAAGAATTTTGTCAAAGCCAAGGATTTTGAATACGATAAAATGAGTGAACGGTCATTAAATCAATTAAAGAATATAATGGAGTTCGAAGGTTACTCAGATGTTGCTGCTCAGGAATTTAAAGCACTTGAAGCAAAACTACAACCTGATCTTGACAGAGACCTTGAACTATTTAAAGATCTGATTAAAGATATTATAGAATCTGAAATAGTTCAACGTTATTATTACAAGAAAGGAGTACTTCTACATCAATTAACAGGTGACAAAGTATTTGAAAAGGCAGTTGAAGTTCTTAAAAGCCCTGAGGTCTATGACTCAATATTAGAGCCAATACCTGACAATATTCCTCCTGCAGAAGAAATCAAAAAGAAACTGGAAAACCGCTACTCATAGAAATAATGATGAACTGTAAAATGTTGAGATTGTTATTTATTTGAGATTATATGAGAGTTTATATAACTAATTAACCACTTAGTCTATGTTCCCAACTGAATTCGTAATAGGACTACTGGCTGCTTCTGTTGCAGGTGGCGCACTGGGTATTGAGCGTGAGACAAGCAACAAAAGTGCAGGGTTAAGAACTAATATGCTGGTAGCTGTAGGCTCTTCTGTATTTGTAATGATTTCTGCTTATCTTCTGGAAGGTAGTGATACAGGAGATCCATCACGTGTAATGGGACAAATAGTTACAGGTATTGGTTTCCTTGGCGCAGGCGTTATTCTTCACAGGGGAACAAATGTAAAAGGGTTGACCACTGCTGCTACTATATGGTGCAGCGCTGCGCTTGGCTGTCTGGCAGGTTTTGGTTTATACTGGGAGCTTGCGGCTACTACCGTTTTAATTATTATAATTAATACACTCCTAAGAAAGACAGACTATTTATTTAATAGTAAGAAGAAAAATAGTGATAAATCTGACGACAATAGTAAAAGCTTCGAATGAGGTAAGAAATAACTATAATACTTTTGCTATTATGATTCCGGTGCAAGAATTTCTGCTAATACAATAATCACTAAGTGTTAGTTCATCAATAATTACTTCGTTTATAACTGACGAAGCATGAATAAACTTAAGCTCCCCATCATTTCTGAAAGCAAAACCCACATGTGTTACATCCAGTCCTTCCAAACTTGTTGTAAAACCAACAACCGACATATGTGGTATAAGAGATTCATTTATAGCTATTTTATCTTTCGGAAGATAATAAAATCCATCTCTATTGTTTATGTGATTTTCAACTTTGATTATTTCATTAAATACATTGTCATCACTTTTTAACTGACTATAAGATGTGCGGTGCTCAGACATGAAATTTATAACTTTATCATCTTTTACCCCACCTATCTCCCCGGATATATTTTTTAGTATTCCATTTTTATTGTTCTCAAATATCCAATCTGTAGTATAGTGCAAACGAGATTGATATCCGGATATTTCATTACTCCGATATCTGATTGATTGTAACTTATCTGTAAAAGTATTGAAATCAGGATCATCAGTCATAACTGTCAGAGTTAATGCAATTACTGTTTCCACAAAAGTAAAACAGTCAAATTCACGAAGATTCACGGTTAATACTTCAACATCACTACTATCCAAAGTATGAGCCACATATGGCCTTCCTATAAAAAATGCAGCAGTTTTTTCCAGAATCTGCTCTTTAGAATCAGAGCTCCATGATTCAATATAATCAATATAATCATTAAAAACTTGTATATCTTCAGGCATATAAAGAGCCCTTGGTTGTGCTGCCAAATTAACAGACACAAAAATTAGGGTTAAAGTAAGAATAAAAGTTATCCCTTCAATACCAACTGTTTTTTTCATGATTATAATCTATTTGAAGAACTCAACTACTAAGATTTATTTGCTTTAGACATTAAATAGTAATCCATTATTGTCATATATGCCATAGCTTCCACAATTGGAACTGCACGAGGTAAAACACATGGATCGTGTCTTCCTCTCGCTTTAATTGTAGTATTCTTTCCAGAAGTATCAACAGTTTGCTGCTCCATCAAAATAGTTGATACTGGTTTGAATGCGACCCGAAAATAAATATCCTGTCCATTAGATATGCCAGCCTGAATTCCACCTGAATAATTTGTTCTGGTTTTTATTGTTCCATCAGAATCATAGAAAGAATCATTTACTTCAGATCCTCTTTTTGAAACATTAAAGCCCATTCCATATTCAAATCCTTTAACAGCATTAATTCCAAGCATAGCCGCTCCTAAGGCTGAATGCAGTTTACCGAATACAGGCTCACCAAGTCCTACAGGCACACCCTTAATCACACAGGTTATGATACCACCAATTGTGTCTCCTTTAGAACGTACTTCCTGGATAAGTTTTATCATTTGTTCAGCCATTTCAGCATCGGGACAGCGTACTATATTTTCTTCAATTTTTGTCAGATCATACATTCTGTAATCATTCTCCAAGCCTATATGTCCAACTTGAGATGTGTAAGCTTTTATATCAATACCCAAACTGTCAAGGTATAGCTTAGCTATAGCCCCTCCAACAATTCTAGAAATTGTTTCGCGTGCTGATGAACGTCCTCCGCCCCGGTAATCACGAATACCGTATTTCTGATGATATGTAAAATCAGCATGGGATGGCCTGTATGCATCTTTTATGTTACTATAATCAGATGACTGCTGGTTTTCGTTTTTTACAATAAATCCTATTGGAGCACCTGTTGTTTTTCCCTCAAATACACCTGATAGAAATTCAACCTTATCAGATTCTACTCGCGGAGTAGTAATTCGTGACTGTCCCGGTCGTCTTCTGTTAAGTTCGTTTTGAATAAATTCCAAATTCAATTCCAGACCGGGGGGACAACCATCAATAACTCCTCCCACAGCAGCACCGTGAGATTCACCAAATGATGTTAGTCTGTATAATATTCCAAATGTATTCATATATCAACAATTACCACACCCTCCTGAACCACAACCACCTCCATTTGAGCTACCACAGCCACAAGACTCGCTGTTTTCTTTATTGGAACCTTCTGACCCACAATCACAGGAACCACAACCGCAACCTCCTCCTGAAAATAGTGCGGCTATTTCTTCAGGTGATGCATCTCTGACACCTAAAACTTTGCCAGTAAAATGCATATTCTCTCCTGCAAGCGGATGATTAAAATCCATTGTAACTATATCATCACCAATCTCAACAACTGACCCCATAAGTCTATTACCGGATGAATCCATCATAGGTACGACATTTCCTTCGAAAAGCACTTCATTATCTATCTTACCTTCAATCTCAAAGATATTTTTAGGAAGTTCTATTACCTGAGCATCATCATATTCACCGTATGCATCTTCCGGAGTTAGTTGAAAGTTAAACTCTGCACCTTGTTCAAGCCCTTCGATCTGTTTTTCGAAAGCATCAAGCATCATGTTGGTTCCAAATATAAACTCCATCGGCTGATCTTCGGTAGCTTGCTCCATTAATTCAAGATTATCGCCCTCACCTACATTCAGGTCGTATGAAAGTGTAATATATTTGTTTTCTGAAATTTTCATTGATTTATATTTTAAATGATTTATATGGATTTGAATAATAACAATAAAATAGAAGTGATGTTTACTTATTAACTGCGTTTTTAAGATTATTGAGAGCTTTTTCAAGCACTAACCTCGATGTTCCTACATTCAGCCTCATAAAACCTTCACCTTCCCGGCCAAAAACAGTTCCATCATTAAGTGCAAGTCCTGCCTCATCTACAAACAGTTTAACAAGGTCACGTTGCGAAAGTTTCAAAGATGTACAATCGAGCCACACCAGAAATGAAGCCTCAGGCAACATTGCTTTTATTTGTGGAATATTCTTTTTTAAATAGCTGTCTACAAAGTTAACATTACCCTGAACATATTCAAGCATATCATCAAGCCAATCACCACATTCATCATAAGCCACCCGAGTTGCAGTATATGCAAAAAGTGTTCCCTCATCCAAACCTCTTGGTTTTATATAACTTAAATATTTGTCTCTTATCTCTTTATTCGTAATAACTGCAAATGAACTTACTATCCCGGCTATATTAAAGGTTTTACTGGGTGCCATTAGTGTAATGCAGTTATTCTTTGCTTTAGGAGATACTTTTGCAAAAGGTGTATGTGTATATCCGGGTAATGCCATATCAGAATGAATCTCATCTGAAACAACCAGAATATTATTGTCGTAACAAATTTCTGCAAGCTCTTCAAGTTCTTTCGGTGACCAGACTCTTCCTGCCGGATTGTGTGGATTACATAAAATAAGCATCTTACACTGTTTCTCAGCTACAATTTTACGTAATCCATCCAAATCCATTCTGTATTGACCGTTAAACTCAATTAGTGGATTATTAACTACATTTCTGCCTAAAGAATTGCTTACAATTCTGAATGGGTGATATACAGGAGGTTGTATTATTATATTATCCCCTTTTTCAGTGAATTCATCTATCGCAAAGGCAAAGCCTTTCACAACACCAGGCACATAAATAATATCATCTTTTTCAACTTTCCATTCATGCCGATTATCAAGCCAGTTGATTATTGAATTTATATATGGCTCTGATTGAATAGTATAACCAAATAATCCATGCTCCACTCTTTTCATAAGAGCATCAGTTATGGCCGGAGGTGACTTAAAGTCCATGTCTGCAACCCACAAAGGAATAAGATCCTCACGTCCGAAAAGAGACTTCAAATTTTCAAGTTTCGAGCTATCGGTGTTTGACCTGTCGATAATCTCGTCAAAATTATATTTCATGCGATAAAAAAAATTGTCTAATAATAAACACTATCAATTACACTTTTATCATGGGCTCTTTTACCTCCAACATATATAGATTCGAAAGCAAAGCCCAGGACAAACTGATGCGAATTAGTTTTAGTAACCAGCTCATTCACATCTGTTGTATAATAATCCCACAGATAACCTGTGCGTATTGTTACATTTCTAACCGGTATATCTATTGTAAAATAGTTACGTAATGCCAGCTGATTATGAAAAGAGCCAAAATGTACCGTTCCCTTGTTATTCCCAAGAGTAAATATCTCATAATATGAATGTCCGTATTCAGGAGAAAAGAACATACCTGCAAAAGGAGTTGACAACTGCCATCTGAAAATCAGATTGCGCCAGTTGTATAAGGCCATAGCGGAGAGATTTAAGTTGACATATGTTTTAAGTGATCCCGGATTGTTTGTGTTTCTTACATTGTAAATTCCACCGAGCGAAGCTTCAGTGCCTCCACCTCCATAAAGACGTAAATTATCTGAATCAAATAAAGGGTAAAACCCGTTAAGACTATAATACAGGCTGCCCCAGTATTCTGAGGAAGAAGAGGTGGGATTTTTAGTAATTGCAGTTTGTATTCTGAACTGATTCTGAATTAAGCCTTCATTATCAAACATTGCTGATCCTTTCAAACGATCATGAATTAGAGAAATTGCAATTCCTTCGTATGTAATCGGTGAGAGGTAACTATCGTCTAAAAAAGCTTTACCTATACCTATGAGTGTAGATTGATTAACAGGTCTGACTGATTTTAAAGTGCCAGACTCCTGTGAAAATAGTAGTGAGCAAAAACTAAACCATATACAAACTAAAAAAGGAATCCTTTTCATCTATTATAATTGTTACATATTTATAGTTTTTACACCATTAATCAAATAGCTTCATTTGTCCGGAAATTTCATCTCTCAAATCCGAATCTGAGATATTCTCATTTCCATTCTCCATATTATCTTCCTCTATTTCAACTTTAGTTGATTTCTCCTCATTTACGGGTTCAGGAAATCGCGTGGGTTCCAATTCAACAACTGTTTCAACCTCAAAATTGGAGATTCTCTTTCCTTTTGCTTTATAACTTTTTTCACCTATAAACTCTTCAGCATCCAGCTCTATAGGCTCACGGAAATCATCGTTACCTCCAAAGATAGCCTTTACCCTTGGATATACTATGTCAGTAAGCAAAAATAAACGAGATTCAGTATTTTCACCAATAAAATTAAGTGGCTTCTCAGTAGCATCCATAGTAAAGCGTTTAAGGTATGCAAAACCTTGATCAGCGTCAAAAAGAGCGGCAGTCCAGACTTTATGTTTGTCGTATTTCTCAATAATAAGCAAATCATCAGGGAAGTGATTCGAAAGATCGAAATTACAAATGTAAAAGTCACCACTTTTGGTGATCACCAGTATCATATCTTCACCTTGAAATTCACCCAGAAATTTACCTCCACCTTCATAATTGAGTCTGAAAACATCCGGGTCGTACCAAACCTTTCTTCCTCCTAATGTTGAAACACCTTTTTGTCTTAATTGAATTCGATGTACATCAGCCTTAGTAAGTATATTTCCGATAGTACCACGACCCCTTATTTCAATTTCACTAAAGTCTTTTTCAAACTGCAGAATGCGTAGGCGTGGCTTTGGTTTCAGGATCACTTTGATTGTCTCTGCCTCACCATTGGGGTTTGCACTAAAATATGCTATTCGTGAACCCGGCTTACCCCTAGTCACGTCATATTCTTTATCTCGGGTAACACTTGTGACTGCAAATCTTTTAATATAGTGAGGTGAAATTCTGCCATCCCTATACACTACATTGTAAATTGTGCGCTTATCGTTCTTTTTAAATATATTTGCGTAAAGTATACCTTTTCCAACAAACATTTTATCGCTCACTTTTACTACTTTGTATTTTCCATCTTTGAAAAACACGATAACATCATCGATATCTGAGCAATTACAAATAAACTCATCCTTTTTCAATCCTGTACCAATAAAACCCTCTTCACGGTTTATGTACAATTTTTCATTGGCTTCGGCTACTTTAACTGCTTCAATATTTTCAAAGCTTCGTATTTCAGTCTTACGCGGGTAGTTTTTCCCATAACGCTCTTTAAGCATTACATACCATGAGATAGTGTAGTCAACAAGATTATTCAGATTATGATTAATCTCATCAATTTCTTCAAGAAGTTTAGCAATAAGCTCATCTGATTTGCTGGCATTAAACTTTAGAATTCGTGCCATCTTAATCTCCATCAGCCTAAGAACATCATCACGGTTAATTTCCCTGATAAAGGTCGGCTTAAATGGCTCTAATCGCTTATCAATATGATCAATAGCTATATCCATATTTTTAGCGTTCTCAAATTCCTTATCTTTATAGATCCGCTCTTCTATGAATATTCTTTCGAGTGATGCAAAAAGGTGAGACTCCTGTTTCTCTCCTCTTTCTATCTCCAGCTCTTTCTTAAGTAATTCTTTAGTTCGGTTTACCGATGCAATAAGAACATGACTTACTGTAAGAAAATGAGGTTTATCATTATCAATAACGCAACAATTAGGAGATATACTTATCTCACAGTCTGTAAAGGCATACAATGCATCAATCGTCTTGTCTGATGATACTCCGGAAGCCAGCTGCACATGTATCTCAACATCCTGAGCCGTTATATCATCAACTCTCCTGATCTTTATTTTCCCCTTTTCGTTAGCTTTAAGAATTGAGTCTACCAGTCCGGAAGTGGTTCTTCCAAATGGCACATCTTTAATTATTAGGGTCCTATTATCCAGCTTAGTAATTGTTGTACGCACCTTCACAGATCCGCCACGCTCTCCGTCGTTATATTTTTCTATATCAATATAACCACCTGTCTGAAAATCCGGGTAAAGTCTAAAAGGTTTACCTTCCAAGTATGATATAGCTGCATCACACAGTTCATTAAAGTTGTGTGGTAAAATTTTGGATGAAAGACCTACTGCAATACCTTCAGCTCCCTGCGCCAGCAACAATGGAAATTTTGCAGGTAGAGTTATCGGTTCCTTATTACGGCCGTCATAAGATGGTTTCCATTCAGTAGTTTTAGGGTTAAATAGTACTTCCAGAGCAAATTTTGTCAGTCGCGCTTCAATATAACGCGGTGCAGCAGCACTGTCTCCCGTGAGTATATTACCCCAGTTTCCCTGACTGTCAACCAACAGATCTTTTTGTCCCAGCTGCACTAATGCGTCTCCGATAGATGCATCGCCGTGGGGGTGAAACTGCATGGTATTTCCGATAATATTGGCAACTTTATTATAACGACCGTCGTCTATACGTTTCATAGAATGCAGAATACGGCGCTGAACAGGTTTAAGTCCATCTGATATATGCGGAACTGCACGCTCCAGAATTACATACGAAGCATAATCCAGAAACCAGTTCTGATACATCTTTGACAAGTTAAGGGTACTATCCTCACCTAAACGCACAGGAACTCTGGAGTTTGAACCAACTCCGGAGGAAAAGCTCGTTTCTAATTCCTCATCCTGCCTGTTTTCAGTATCATCATTGTGCAGGGCGTCATCTTTTTCTATAATATCGTCGTCGTTAATCTGTTTAGAAGACATATGTCAATTAAATAAACAGATGTTTACTACCTATTTTGGGTAGCACACATCGTTTTCTGTGGTGTAAATTATTTACTTAAAAATTGCTCAAAGATATGAAAAATGGGGTTAATTTCAAAATAGAATAATATTGTCATTTTAGATGAGAAATGCTACACTAAAATCGAATATTAAGAGTTAACAGGTTTAGCTTTCATAATTTTAATTATTTTTGTTGTATTATGTAAGGAAGAAAGATCTCATATTTGTTGTATAATAAGAATGAAAGAATTTTTGAAAATGATTATAAAACCAAAATAATAACTTAATAATATAACTATGGATAAAATTAGAATACCCAAAACATTAGCAAAATCATCACTGATATTTTTTATAGCTTTTTTTATCACTTCTTGTGGAAGTGTCCCTTTTACCGGCAGGAGACAGTTACAGCTTGTATCAAACGATGAAGTGATTGCACTGAGTTTACAGCAATACCAGGAATTTATGCGAGCAGCGCCTGTAGAGCGAGGCACAGCGGCCGCTCAGATGGTAAATCGTGTAGGTAATAGAATCGCGAAAGCAGTAGAAACATTCTATAAAAGTAATGGATATGAGTCTGAACTGGAGAACTATGCATGGGAGTTTAACCTTGTGGCTGATAAAAGTGTTAATGCTTTTGCAATGCCCGGCGGTAAAGTTGTGGTATTCTCCGGACTATTACCTGTCACACAGACAGAAGAAGCTCTGGCAGTTGTTATCGGTCACGAAATCGCTCATGTTATTGCACAACATTCAAATGAAAGATTGAGCCAGCAAGTGGCATTACAATATGGAGGAGCTGTTGCCGGTGGTTTATTGGGAAATTCAGAGTCAACACGTCAAATTGCTTCTACAGTATTTGGACTTGGTGCTCAGTATGGGGTTATGATGCCTTATGCACGTAAACAGGAACTGGAATCTGATGAAATAGGTGTAATAATAATGGCAATTGCTGGTTATGATCCAAGAGTTGCTATACCCTTTTGGACAAGAATGGCACAAGCATCAGGAGGTGCAAACGTACCTGAGGTTTTAAGTACACACCCCGCAGACAGCAGAAGAATAGAAAGACTTACAGCAATTATGCCAACGGCTCTTCAATATTATAAAGGTTCGGGTGTTCAAAATGAAACAACCGAACCTATTAAAACTAAAACTCCTGTACCTATAGAGACAAATAAAACCAGAACATCGGAAGAGTGGTCATTTTAACCTCTCAACCGATTTAAAGACTGAACTAAGGCCTCATCCGAACCAATTTTCCTTATCGCAAGTATGGTAAGGATGATGGCTATTACAGGCATTATTAAACCAATACCGATTTTATTAAACAGAAGCTCTTCTACTGAATATACTTTATAGAATATAAACCCGAAAAACAGATAAAAACCTACCATCAAAATAACATTAAAAATAGAAAGTCTTATCTGCAACATTCTCTTTTTATATAAAAAGATAGTAATCAATGCTAAAACTGAGCTGCTTAAGCTAATAGCAAAAAGCCCCCATGTAGAGTCATTTAGTGTACCGTTAAGGTAAATACCCATAGACTCGAACACAACCTCATCACTAAGATTGTAGTTAAAGGTTGCTAACGGAGTTGAGGAAGCAATAAGCATTGCTGCAGCAGCCAGAACAAGGAAAATTGTTTGAATACGCTGAAACATAGATCAAAACAAATCTTTTTCTTTCGAAGGGTTACGATAATAAACTTCGTTCTCTTTCCATTCTTCAATTGCAAGCAGTGAAGGTTTTGGAAGTTTTTCGTAAAATTTGGAAATCTCTATCTGTTCGTGGTTTTCAAATACCTCTTCTAAGTTATCACTATATGAAGCAAATTCCTGAAGCTTTGAATCAAGATCCTGCTTCATATCTATACTAATCTGATTAGCTCTTTTTCCAATAATTCTAACCATCTCATAAACATTCCCAACCGATTCGGACAACTTCATAACGTCACGGGTTTCTGTATTTGAGCTAGCTGCTATTTTTCTGTAATCCATATTTTATTTGAATATTTAATTAAAATCAAGTTGTAGGTAAAATATCTATTTTGCTTTGGGCTTCTTTATAATAACCTTCAGCTTCGGCAATATATTTTCCACTTGGGAAAGTATTGGTATAGTTAAAATACTCATCGACAACCATACGATAACGCTCAGGCTGAGTCTGCAATGTACTTCTCTGAGCATATTCATACCTGGCTCGCAGAATAGTTATCTGATACTCTTCCATGTAGATTGAAAAAGGGTAGCTTTTCATCGCTTCCCGTGCAGTAACAACAGCTGATTCGTAGTTATTTCCCATATAGTTACCAAGGTTTAAATACAATTGAGCAGCAAGTAATTCCTTATAAGCTAATTTTTCCTGCAACTCAAACAGATAATTCTTGGCTTGCTCAGCACGCTCTGTCTGTGGATACCTGTCAATATATTTTTGAAACTCTGCTATTGCTGTGTAGGTTTTTGTCTGATCCAGTTTAGCATCAGGAGAATCAAGATACATACCGTATGCTGAATAGAACAATGCCGACTCTGTATACTCTCCATTGGGATATGTATTGTAATAGGTAGTAAAAACCTCCGTAGCTGAATAATAGTCTCTTGAATTGTAATGACTCTGTGCTAAGAGATATAATGACTCTTCTGCCTGTGCTGTACCTTTCATGAAAGCAATCAGCTCCTCCAGTAAGGTTACACTGCGACTGTACTTACCCTCTTCGAAATATTTTTTAGCATAGCTATACTTCAAATCCCTGTCAGTACTTTTCAATATTTTGTTGTACTCACTACAAGAACCCAGGGCTAAAGCGAACATCAAAAAAAAGATAAGTTTAATTTTCATCTCGTTACAAGTCGGTTTAAGCATGCAAATTTACTGAATCTTTCTCATTTATAGGTATCATAATACTATTTTATTCTATTTTAGGATTTATTTGATACAAAATCCAAGATACTATCTACATATCTGCGGTCATTAGCCAGCTTCGGAACCTTGTTTTGACCTCCGATCTTCTCTCTCTGTTTCATCCAGTTATAGAAAACACCCTTCTCTAATGACCTTATTATCGGGATATCTAATGATAAATTATAAGAACGTTTAGCTTCATAATCAGAATTCAGCTTTTTGAGACTATCATCCAATAATTCCGTAAACTCTTTTAGATCTTCCGGTTCTGTTTCAAACTCAATCAACCATTCATGAGCGCCATTATGACTTTCTGTGAAATAAACCGGAGCGGCAGTATACTCAACAATCTTGGCACCTGTCTTGCGGCAAGTTTCCTCAATAGCTTTGTCTGCGTTATCCACAATCAGCTCTTCACCAAAAGCATTTATAAATTGTTTGGTGCGACCTGTTAACTTGAACAGATAAGGTCTGACTGATGAAAATTGTACAGTGTCTCCAATTTTATATCGCCACAGACCTCCACTGGTAGTGATTAACATTGCATATTGCTTTCCTGTTTCCACTCCTTCCAAAGGAATAACTTCAGGATTCGCTTTATCCCATTCATCGACAGGCATAAATTCATAATACACCTCATTATCCAAAATAAGCAACATATCACTCGATTCAGGAGTATACTGAACGCCAAAAAATCCCTCTGAAGCGTTATAGGTTTCCCAATAATTCATTTTATCAGATGGAATAATTTTATCAAACTGCTCTCTGAATGGAAGAAAACTAACTCCACCGTGAAAGAACACTTCAATATTAGGCCATAAATCAGTTATGGATTTACCGGTATCCTCTACTATTTTTTTGAGTAAAACCAACATCCATGAGGGCACTCCTACCAGAGCACGAATATCTGTTTTTTTTGCATATTCAGTAAGCCTCTCCAACTTTTCTTCCCAATCCGGTAAAAGCGCTATTTCTTCAGGTGTTCTTCTTTTTTTTACCGCCCTTGGTAAGTTTTTCATCAGTATAGCCGAAATATCACCTGTGTAAATACTATCTCCAATCCTGTTTACCTGCTGGCTTCCGCCCATCACCAATGTTTTTCCAAGTACAAACGCAGTCTTCGGATGATGCACTGCATAAGTACCCAGCATATGGTAACCGGCACGGTAGTTACCGTTATAAAGCGACTCTTTAGTTACGGGAATATACTTACTTTTATCTTCTGTTGTGCCTGACGACATCGCGAACCACTTTACAGGAGTGTCCCAAAGCACATTTTCTTTTTTCTCTACAATTATTTTTTCCAGATATGGCCTTAAATCCTCGTAAGATGTTACGGGTACTTTTTTATTGAATCCGCTATAATCTTTAATGTTCGCAAAATCCATCTTTTTCCCATAAAGAGAATTCCGTCCATGTTCCAGAAGATATTGAAGTGTTCGTTGTTGAGTTCCCAGTGGATTTCCTACGAAATTCTCCACCGGTTTGTAGTATGAGTTAAGTATCGATCTAGCTATTTTTTGAATCATCCTTTTCGTGAAAATTGTGGCGCAAAGGTATACAGGAGTTTCAATAATTTGAAAAATAAATTCACAATTTAAAATAAAAAACTTCTAATTATCCTATACGGCTTATCTTACGAAGTCTCTCTTCGTCAATTATTTTAATTTTTCTTCCATCAACTGCAATAATGCGCTCATTAACGAAATTCGAAAGTGTCCTGATGGCATTTGATGTAGTCATATTTGATAAACTAGCCAGATCTTCACGAGCCAGGTAAATATTAATTGTTGCACCGTCTTCTTCAAGACCGTAACTCTCTTTAAGAAATATCAAAGACTCTGCAAGGCGGCCACGTACATGCTTTTGCGTAAGATTTACAACCCTTTGGTCAGCTATTCCAAGATCAACCGATAACATCTGTATAAAAAACATTGCAAGGTCTCCATTCTTGCGGAGAAACATTTCAATCAACTCCATAGGTATCATGCAAACTGTGCATGATTCAAATGCAGATGCAGCAGTAACATATGGCTCCCTTGCAAAATAAGCGCGGTATCCAAAGTACATAAATGGTCGTATTATCCTTATAATCTGACTTCTCCCACCTACCCCACTTTTGTATATTTTCACCTTTCCTTTAAAAAGGCACATTAGGTCTTTAGGAGTTTCATCCTCCAGATATATGAGTTCGTTTTTCTTGAAATTTAGTACACGCGCATTCTCACGCAAAAGATTGCGCTCAGCTTCCGACAACATTCTCCAAATCTCGGGCAATGTTGAGGATAAATCTATTACTTCCTTACTCTTTCCGGGCATGAGTGTTATAGAACTATGTTCTAGAACACAAATATATAAGTTTTTTTTCAATAAGTGAAAAATATGTTCTTTTTTAAAAAAAAATTCTGTTAAATATGTGAGACTCATTTATAAAATGAGTCGTACTATTTAAAAAATAACGTAAGTTTGTACATAAATGAATAGAGGTCAACTTATACAAACTATACTTTTTTTGTTAATCTCACTGAGTTGTTTTGCATCCGGTCCTAATGAACAGGATACAATACTTATAAGAGTGATGAATGCTGCAGAAAAATATAATGACTTGGTGGAAAGTTATTCCGCCGAGGTATATACCCGTTCATATGTTGAGACAAAAGAAAAAAACTTCCTCTATAAATACACTCACTTAATTCCACAATTCGTACTTCACGATCCGCACAACGACAATGCAATCATTGAGACATTAAGTAACTTCAAGTTCGATTATCCTAATAATTATGTACAAGATATAAAGCATGTGGCTGGCACTATTACAAGCAAAAAGGATATAGAATCAATACCTTTTAAACTTATAAACATTAATATATATGGAGAAACTACAAATGACGAAAGTTTTTTTATGCCATTACGTTTCAGTACAGCTAAGTACTACACATATGAGTTAACAAAAACTTTCACAGAAAACAATAAAACTTATTACTATATACACTATACTCCTATTTATGAAAACACTAAACTGTTAAAAGGATATTTTATTGTAGAAAGAGGCACCTGGAGAGTTGTTTTTTTCAGAGGTGAGGGTGTTGATATCTTTTCAGACTTTTCCTTTGAAATGACTATGGGTAATGAATGGATAACAAATTATCTTCCGGTAAACCTGACAATTTTTCAAACTACTTCGTATCTGGGTAATATACTTGCATCAAGACATCTTGCCAGGATTGATTATACTGATATTGAATTAAGAAAAATCGCAGAGCCTGTAAGATCTTTAAACATCAGCGATTTCTACAAAATTCGTCTCGACTCAGTCCCTGTTCAAAGTGACACCGTTTTCTGGAATATTCGCAGACCTATTCCTTTACAAGAACAAGAGAAGGAGGTTATACTCGAATATCTGCAGCGTGTTAAAGAAAAGGAGATAAACAGAGCAAATGGAAACAGTGCAGAAGATCCTAAAATTGCACAACAATTGGCTCAACGTATGGTTATGAACTCCAGTTACAAGTATAAATCGACGTGGATGGGATATTCAGGGCTTTTTAATCCTTTAATGCTGGGGTACTCTTCAAGAGATGGAGTAACATATCGTCAAAAATTATCATTCAATGTTGATTTAAGACACAACCGTACTGTAAAAATAGATGCTTTTGCAGGGTATATGTTCCGCAGGAAGGAGTTTTTTACCGATCTTACAACCACATGGAATTATAACCCTTTTCGTCTTGGAAGTGCTGCAATATCAATTGGTAATGGTAACCCTACATATAGCTCACTGTTTGTCGACCAGATTCAGGATAGCCTTAAAAATAAAGGACTCTCATTTGAAGACATCTCACTTAATTATTATAAGGATTACTATATTAAGTTGTATAATACCATGGAGGTAACAAATGGGTTACTTCTTCAGACAGGTATCGACTACCATATCAGAGAAAGCAAAGACACACCTACATTGCTGCGTGCAGCTAATACAGAAATGGAGCCTATAGAAGATATGTTCGGTACCAGAAGGTCTTTCGCACCTTTTGTCCGTATCAGCTGGACTCCAAGACAATACTACAGGTATGAGGGAAGACAAAAAATTTATGTCAGATCGTCATTCCCCACTTTCAAGATTGAACTGTCCCGAAGTTTTCAGAATATTCTGGGAAGTACTTCTGAATATAACCGGGTGGAATTTGACATAAGCCAGAATATTCAGATCGGTCTCATGCACTCATTTCAATATCATTTAGGTGCAGGAAGTTTCATTAACCAGAAGACTGAGTACTTTGCAGACTTCCTGTATTTTGCAAAAAACAATTTCCCTGAAAACTGGAATGACGGACTAGGTGGCGTATTTAGCTTGCTTAGCAGAGATTTGTACAATGCATCAGATTCATATATTCAGGCACACTTCATGTTCGAAACTCCATTCCTGATTTTGAAAAACATCCCTTTTGTATCAGATTTTGCAGATAAGGAAAGAATTTACCTGAGCCAGCTGCACACGCCCCAAATTAAATCATACACTGAACTGGGATATGGAATCGGAAACCGCTATTTTAATGCAGGCATATTCGGTTCATTTCACAAAACTGATTTTCGTGATATTGGTGTGCGTGCAGCGTTTGAATTTTGAACCTTAAATTCATATCTTTGTAAAAAATAATAATAGATGATCTGTTTCCCAAACGCTAAAATTAATTTAGGACTACAAATCGTTTCTCGCAGGCCTGATGGTTATCATAACCTGGTGACTATTTTTTATCCAATCGGGCTTAAAGATGCTCTGGAGATACTACCTGCTACTAAATCATCAGAATCTGTAACTCAAACGAATTATCGCTTTTTCCCACATGGTGATATCATTAAAGGAAATATTGTTGATAATCTGGTAATTAAAGCCTTACAACTTATTTCACAGGAAAAAACAATCCCGTTAATTGACATACATCTACTTAAAAAAATTCCTTCAGGAGCAGGTTTGGGAGGCGGATCATCAGACGCTGCCTTCATGTTAAAGTTATTAAACGAATCGTTCGAACTTAAATATTCAACAAATGATTTAATGAAACTAGCATCCAAAATTGGTGCCGACTGTCCATTTTTCCTACACAATAAGCCTATGCTGGCAAAAGGAATTGGGAATGATCTTGAAGCTATTGACCTTGATTTAAGCGAATATTTTTTATTACTTATAAAACCAGATATCTCAGTCGCAACTAAAGATGCATACGCGATGATAAAACCTCAACAACCTGAGTTTTCATTAAAGGAAATCGTTAAAAGGCCTATTACTGAGTGGAATTATTTAATGAAAAATGATTTCGAGACTCCTATATTTAAAAAATATCCCGAAATTTGTAAAATAAAGAATCAATTACTTGAAATGGGAGCTCTGTATTCATCCATGAGTGGATCGGGCTCATCTGTTTACGGCATTTTTAAGAATAAACCTGACTATAAAGGGATATTCAAAGACTGTTTTGTCTGGTGCGGTAAACTTAGTTAGTGTAGTATTTAAAAATGAATATGAAGAAAAAACAATTTTTATTTCTTTTTGCAGGACTATTATTTGCAGTAAATCTGCATTCGCAGAATGTATTTATGCCCGAAAAGCTGTTCAATTTTGGACCAATCAGTTTGCAAAAGCCGATTCTCCTTGACAGTGTAAACCTAAATAACACACCATTTTCTGACGAAATGCTGTTGTCTTATTCAGTAACCTTCCCGGAACACACTCGTTTTAAAACAGAACTCACACCCGATAGCTCAGGATTCTTTCATTTGAATAAACCTCAAGAGGGCCTAGCTTTTCAGCTGCTGTCTTTTTTCGTAAGCGGTGACAGATATGGTAGAGGAAAACTCATAGTAACTTCACCTAATCCGCTAGAGTTATGGGTAGATGATGTGAAAAGAGCAACAAAAACTCAACTTAATGACAGTTTACACCACTCCGGCTCCGTAGATACATATCTGAACGGATTTACCAATAACCAAAGGATAGTCATTAAAATGCTGACTTCGGCTGACAATAAAATCAATCCTTCCGTAAAGATTGATATCAGGCCTGAAGAAGCCGACTCACTACTTAATTACACTTTTAACTACACAAACAAAAGAAGGATAAATATAATAGATATTCTTGAGGGTAAACGTGTAAGCAGCTCATCCATTTCACCAAGCGGGCGGTTTGTACTATTAAGCCTGAGAGAGACTCAGCCGGGAGGCAAAAACCTTGACTTCATTGAAGTGTTTGACACAAAACAAAAACAAACTATAATTTCTGAATCAGCAAACAGGCAGAGTTTAAGATGGATGCCTGAATCAGATCTCCTTTATTATACTGAGGATATTAATGATAAGAGAAATATTCATATATTGAATCCACTTACAAAGGAGACTGATATCCTGGCAGAAGGATTGCCCAAAGAAAGTTTTTATATTGCTCCGGATGAAAAATCTGTTTTTTTCACATCAAAAGAGACTATATCTGCAGCAAGTCCTGCAGGATTAAAACGACTTATCGGCATAGATGACAGACAATCAAATTACAGGGACCGAAGCTTCCTTTACAGACACTTCCTGGATAGCGGACTTACTCAACAGATCACTTTCGGAAAGCAGTCTGCCTCTCTAAATGATATTACTATGGATTCGAGGTATCTGTTATTCTCCACTTCCGAAGAAGATCTTTCTGAGCGCCCGTTTCGCAAAAGTTCATTATATATGCTGGATTTGAAAACCATGGCTATAGACACAATCTGGAAAGATCTGACTTACAGCTACTCTGCTCAATTCTCTCCTGATGGTAAACAGCTTCTAATCCACGGCGCCCCTGAAGCATTTGGAGGTATAGGATTAAATATTAAACCTGACCAGATAGCAAACAGCTATGACACCCAGTCATTTATAATGGATCTGACAACAAAAAAAGTAGATCCTGTAACAAAGGATTTTAATCCAACCATTTCAGCTCAAATATGGAGTCCTCAGGATAATTATATCTATTATCGTGTAGAAGAGGGCGACAGAGCTAATATGTACCGCTATTCTCATCGAAACAGAAAATTTGAGAAGCTTCCCCTTAAAGAAGATGTAATACGTTCTTTCAGTATAGCTGAAAACGCTGCTTGGGCTACCTATACAGGTGTAAGCACTTCAAACTCAAACAGGAGCTATCTGCTTAACCTGAAAAATATGGAGTCAACCCTTTTATCTGATCCTTATGCGGAAAAATTAAATACACTCAATCTTGGTGAAGTTATCGATTGGAATTTTACATCCTCTTACGGCGACGAAATTGAGGGTCGTTACTACCTGCCACCTAACTTTGATTCCACAAAAAAATATCCACTTATTGTATATTATTACGGAGGAACAAGTCCCACTTCACGAATCTTTGAGAGCACTTACCCACTACACGTTTATGCTGCCCAAGATTATGTGGTCTATACAATACAACCTAGCGGAACAACAGGCTACGGTCAAGAATTCTCTGCACGTCACGTAAATGCTTGGGGTGACCAGACAGCCGAAGAGATAATTGAAGGTGTAGAAAAATTTATAGCTGAGCACTCTTTTGTGGATAGCACAAAGATTGGTAACATCGGGGCTTCTTACGGTGGTTTTATGACTCAGTATCTGATTACAAAAACCGACCTGTTCTCTGCATCAGTATCTCATGCCGGAATTAGTAATATCACCAGTTACTGGGGCGAAGGCTACTGGGGCTATTCATACAGTGCAGGCGCCAGTGCGGGAAGCTACCCTTGGAATAATCCCGAACTGTATGTAAAACAGAGCCCATTATTCAATGCAGATAAAATAAAAACTCCTTTGCTATTACTTCATGGAACTGCTGACACAAACGTGCCTATAGGTGAAAGCATACAGATGTATACCGCCTTGAAGTTACTGAATAAGCCGGTAGAATTTATTCAGGTAATTGGTGAAAACCATGCTATTTATGATTATGACAAACGCATTGCATGGAACAATGCAATTTATGCCTGGTTCGCGAAGTGGTTAAAAGATGATTCCAGATGGTGGGATTCAATGTATCCTGATGAGTAAAAAACAGATAACTGAAAGTTTATGGAAAATTTATGCGAGAAAGTAAAAAAGATAGCCCGCGAAGTCGGTGAATATCTGAAAAATGAACAGCAATTACTAAATAAAAAAGATATTGAACTGAAAGGTACACGTGACTACGTAACCTACATCGACAAAGAGGCGGAAAACAGGTTAATTAACGGACTAAAGGACATATTTCCTAACGGAGGTTTTCTGGCTGAAGAAGAGACTGTTGAATATAAAGAAACAGAGTACACATGGATTATTGATCCACTTGACGGGACAACAAACTATGTGCACGGCGACTCACCATATTCCGTAAGTATTGCTCTAAAGCATGGAAATGAAATTATTCTTGGCGTTGTATATGATCCATTGGCAGATCAAATGTTTAGCGCCACTTCTAAAGGTAAAGCTTTTTTAAATGATAATTTACTCGAAGTTAGTCGTCATGCTACTCTTAAAAATGCATACATAGGTTTCGGTATACCCTACAAACTAGATGATCGAGGAGAACAGATTCTGAGAAATACTGCTGATCATTTCCGTAATTCCAGTTTTCGAATAAAAGGTTCGGCAGCTTTAGAGATTTGTTATGTTGCTGCAGGAATAAGTGATACATACTTTCACTCAGGTCTATCGCCATGGGATGTTGCTGCAGGTGCTTTCATCTTAGAGTGCGCGGGTGGCAAGTGTACCGATTTCTCCGGAGGTAACAACTACCTCTTTGGCAGAGAAATGGTTGCTTCAAATGGTGTTATACATGAAGAGATTATGAAATATATTATCCAAAGATAAGATATGGACAATCAGACTATCCTAATTGCATTTCTATTAACAGTATTTGCCGGTTTGTCAACCGGAATCGGTAGTCTTATTGCGTTTATGGCAAAACGCACCAATACTAATTTCCTTAGTTTTGCTTTGGGACTATCAGCCGGAGTTATGATATATGTCTCCTTTATGGAGATGTTACCGCAATCCCTGCACTCACTAACTGAAAGCTTTGGAGATAAAACAGGAATGCTGTATTTGATCCTGGGATTTTTTGGTGGAATTATTCTGATTGCACTAATTGATTTCCTGATTCCTGAATCCAGCAACCCTCATGAGATGCACGGCGTTGAAGAGATGAAAAGAAAGAATGGCTTAAAGCAGACAGGAATTATTACTGCAGTCACTATTGCAATTCATAACTTCCCTGAAGGAATTGCAACTTTCATGTCGGCACTCACCTCACTAGAAATTGCAATTCCTATTACAGCTGCAATAGCAATTCACAATATACCAGAGGGAATTGCCGTAGCTGTTCCCATATACCATTCAACAGGAAGTAAGAAAAAGGCCTTTTGGCTTTCATTTGCATCTGGCTTGGCTGAACCTATCGGTGCACTTATAGCATTTTTATTCCTGATGCCATTCTGGAGTCCCACTCTAAATGCATTTGTACTATCTGCTGTCGCCGGTATTATGGTTTATATTTCACTTGATGAACTTCTGCCAAGTGCAGAAAAATATGGTAAACATCACCTCTCAATAATAGGATTAGTATTAGGTATGGCCTTAATGGCCTTTAGTCTCTATTTGTTCATTTGAATGAATTAAGATATCTTTGTTTTAGATTTTTTAAAATAACTACTCAACACATAATGTGATGAAAACAGACTTAAAACAGATAGGCGAACGAATCAAAGGTTTGCGCGAAGCATTGGATTACACACCTGCAGAAATGGCCGGAAGGCTTGAAGTAGATTTAGATGATTATATACTCTTCGAAGAGGGCGAAAAAGACATTTCAGTTTCATTCCTGCAGCGCATTGAAAGAGAGTTCAGCGTTGATATATCCACTTTGATGTTTGGTACAGAACCACGAATGAACTCATACTTTATCACCAGAAAAGATAAAGGAATGACTGTAGAAAGAGTATCAGCCTATAAGTACCAGTCGCTCACTTCAGGGTTCACTAATAACGTAGCTGAAATTTTTGAGGTGACGGTAGAACCTAAGTCTGCCGATACAGATTTTTACAGAAATATACACGCCGGACAGGAGTTTAATATGGTACTGGAAGGAAGTATGATGATAAATATCAACGGAAAAAACCTAATTCTGGGACGTGGAGACAGCATTTATTTCGACTCTTCTCTTCCTCATGGAATGAAAGCGCTTAACGACAAGCCGGTAAAATTCCTTGCAGTGATATTATATCCATAACTATAGATTATTTAAAAGGTTGTCATGATAGAAAAATTTGTAAAAAGAACTGAATTTACATCTCATAAGGATTTTATTGAAAACTACCACATTAATGTACCCGAGAATTTTAATTTCGCTTACGATGTAGTAGACGAATGGGCAAAAACAAACCCTGATAAACGTGCTCTCTGCTGGACAGACGACAAGGGAGTTCACAAAGACCTTTCATTCGTGGAAATAAAGGAACTCTCAGATAAAACAGCTTCATTCTTACAGTCACTTGGCATTGGCAAGGGTGATATGGTTATGCTGATACTTAAACGCAGCATCGAATTCTGGCAAACAATTATTGCACTACATAAGGTTGGTGCAGTAGCAATTCCGGCAACCCATTTGCTGACTGACAAAGATATCGTTTATCGCAATAATGCAGCCGGTGTAAAAGCGATTATTGCAACAGAGGATGATAATCTGACCGATCATGTGAACCTGGCAATGAAAGATTCACCTACTGTAAAGCATCGTATTAAGATTGGTGAAACAATTTCTGAGGGTTGGGTCGATTTCCACAAAGGAGTTGAAGAAGCATTACCATTCAAAAGGCCTGAGAAAGTCAATAAGAATGATGACATCATGATATTGTACTTCACATCAGGAACAACAGGCCAGCCAAAAATGGTGGTACACGACTTTACTTATCCGTTAGGTCATATCACAACCGCCAAATACTGGCATAATCTCAATGAAAAAAGTATTCACCTTACAGTTGCAGATACCGGCTGGGCTAAAGCCGTATGGGGAAAACTATATGGTCAGTGGATTGTAGGCGCCTGCGTATTTGTCTACGACTTCGAAGGGCGTTTCATTCCTGAAGATATGCTTAACATAATCTCAACTTATAAAGTAACATCTTTTTGTGCACCTCCCACTATTTACCGTTTCCTCATCCGTGAAGATTTAAGTAAATATGATCTGTCAGCACTTGAATATTGTACAACTGCAGGTGAAGCACTTAATCCCTCTGTATTCAAAGCATTTTACGACCAGACAGGAATTAAAATGATGGAAGCTTTCGGACAGACCGAAACAGCTCCCACAATTATTACATTCCCCTGGATTGAACCAAAACCGGGATCCATGGGTGTACCAAATCCATTATATAATATGGACCTGCTTACACATGATGGTCGTTCCGCTGAAGATGGCGAACAGGGTGAGATTGTGTTCTATACAGATAAAAAACGTCCATTATCCCTCTTCAAAGGTTATTACAAAGATGACGAGCTCACCAAACAGGTGTATGCAGATGATATTTATCACACAGGAGACATGGCCTGGCGTGACGAAGACGGATTCTACTGGTTCGTTGGACGTACTGATGATGTTATCAAGAGTTCAGGTTACCGTATCGGGCCGTTCGAAGTAGAGAGTGCAGTTATGACTCACCCTGCTGTTGTGGAGTGTGCAATTACAGGAGTTCCTGATGAAATCAGAGGTCAGGTCATTAAAGCCACAATTGTTTTGGCCGCAGAGTATAAATCTAAGGCAGGAGAAGAACTTGCAAAAGAGATTCAGGATCACGTAAAAAACGTTACTGCACCTTATAAATACCCGCGTGTAGTAGAGTTTGTTGATGAACTGCCTAAAACTATCAGCGGTAAAATAAGAAGAGTGGAAATAAGAAACAAGGGCTAAAGATAAATCCAATAATTAATTCAAAGCATAGAATATAAATTTATGAAAAAAGCATATGTATTCCCCGGCCAGGGAGCCCAGTTCGTTGGAATGGGAAAAGATTTATATGAAACATCTGCACTTGCTAAAGAGATGTTCGAGAAAGCAAACGAAATTCTGGGATTCAGAATTACTGATCTGATGTTCTCCGGAACTGATGAAGATTTAAAACAAACAAAAGTTACTCAGCCTGCAATTTTTCTTCACTCCGTGATACTGGCAAAAACCATAGGAGAGGAATTCAAACCTGATATGACTGCCGGACATTCACTTGGAGAATTCTCAGCACTTGTAGCTGCAGGAGCTCTTTCTTTTGAAGATGGATTGAAATTAGTTTATTCACGTGCTCTTGCTATGCAAAAAGCGTGTGAAGCCAATCCATCCACTATGGCTGCAATTCTTGCTCTGCCGGATGAAAAAGTTGAGGAGATATGTGAATCTATAGATGATGTTGTTGTACCGGCAAACTATAATTGTCCCGGTCAAATTGTTATCTCAGGCACAATTAGTAGTATTGAGAAAGCATGTGAACTCATGAAGGAGGCCGGCGCAAAACGTGCACTGCCACTGAAAGTGGGTGGTGCTTTCCACTCTCCTTTAATGGAGCCTGCACGCGTAGAGCTATCTGAAGCAATTGAGTCTACAAGTTTTTCTACTCCTGTATGTCCTGTATATCAGAACGTGACTACAAAAGGAGAAACTGATCCTGAAGTAATTAAGAAGAACCTGATTGCTCAGTTAACATCTCCTGTTAAATGGACTCAATCGGTACAAAACATGATTGCCGATGGTGCGACTGAATTTGTGGAATTAGGACCGGGAAGTGTACTCCAGGGACTTATATCTAAAATTGACAAAAGCGCTGCAGTTTCAGGAAAACAGTAAATTTACTGTTTTCCAATTCAATTATTAATCAGTGGCTTTAAGCTTTGTTAGCAACGTTTATTTGTTAAAAAGGATATTAGAAAATACATTTGTTTCTGACAACTAAAACTAAAAAATATTTATAATGAAAAAATCAGTAATCTTATTAGCGATTTTCTCTTGCATAATAATTTCAGCACAAGCTCAGGAAGAGTTTTTCGATGCTCCGGATTTTAAACAGATAGAACGTAATACAAAAGAACCTGCTTCATCATTTTATTATCCCAATCTGATGAAAAGGTATATGGAAGGAGATACTAAACTAACCCTAAATGAGGGAAGGCATCTCTATTTCGGTTATGTATTTCAACAAGGTTATGAGCCAACTGATACTTCCTCATATAACAATTTACTGGCCCAGACACTTGCCAAAGGTGTTTTCACTCCGACTGATTATAACGATATTTTACAATATTCCAGTGCACTTCTTCTTGAAGACCCATTTAATCTAAGGGCTTTAAACGCTATGCTATTAGTGTATGCACAACAGAACAATACTGAAGAATATAAAAAAGTGGCACAACAACGTAAAGTTGTTCAGGATGCTATTGTGAGTACGGGTGATGGGATGTCAGATAATACTCCATTCTATGTAATCAAAGTTGCACATGAGTATGATATACTTCCTTTCCTTGGATACACTTACGGTGGTGAAGATAAAATAATCAGAGGCAAAAAAGTAAATTACCTTACATTAGGGCAGAATCGTTTTGGAGTAGAGCGTGTTTACTTTAATATTTCACCGGTAATTGATTATGTCAGTTCACATGGAGGAGGAAAGATGTGATCAGAACCATTTTTTCCTTTTAAAAAACAACAGCATCCCGGCTGCAATCAACAGCATCACTACCCAGGCAATAAAATAGCCGTTTGGCATATGGAGTTCAGGCATGTTGTCGAAATTCATACCGTACACACCAACGATAAAAGTAAGCGGTATGAACACGACAGAAAAGACTGTCAGAAGTGCCATTATATCATTCAACCTGGTGCTCATAGAAGAGTGATAAATATTCAACTCATCATATAAAACCTCATGATAATAATCCAACAGTTCTACTGCCTGGTTTATATTATCATGGAGCTCCTTAAAGTGCTTATAATTTCTCTCTGCTATAAATTCACTGTCCATCTTCACTAGATTGGTAATCATTTCCCTGGCAGGTCTTATATATCGCCCCAGATCACTGAGCTGACGTTTGAACAGATTAATAACTTTAAGGGTCTCCCTATTATACTAAGATTAGCAATCGACACCTGATTCAATGATTCATCAATTTGCATCATTTTGATTGATGCGAAAAGGCCATTGTCAAACTCTTCTGTCTGTGGACGAGTGCCCGGTTCCATCACATCAGACAAAATCTCCGGCGGGATTTGTAAACTATCTGTCAGTTCACCCATAAGCTTTTCATTATGCAAGCCATCTATATTCAGCCAGATTAGTTTACCCTGATACGACTTTAGTTCTTCAACCGAGTGAATAATTTTT
>JAQUIZ010000260.1 GCA_028683355.1 Fermentimonas sp. | reverse complement strand
GGGCGATTAGCTCAGCTGGTTCAGAGCGCCTGCCTTACAAGCAGGATGTCGGCGGTTCGAATCCGTCATCGCCCACAAAATTAAAGCACTTATCGAGATTTTGGTAAGTGCTTTTTTATTTAACCCCTACAAATCCTCCAATTACAAACAAATCATCTCAATCTGGTATTTTGATAAAAGCTTATGTTTAAGATGTTCAACTTTAGATTCCAATAGTTCAGGTTTAAAATTCTTCTTTTGTCGCTTTACCTCTGCTACCACTGCTTGGCTTTTCATCAATAACAAGATTAAAAGATTTCTGTGATGCCAACTCCATTAGATATTGGAATAAGGACTTGAATGTCCGGATTTCTGAGGGTACATACTTATCAAATGAAATAGGATTAATTATATGAGCATATTATTGAAGTATATATTAGTAACTCATTTCACTATCTTCATCAATTCCTCATATTTATCAACCACATCATATCTCACTTTATCCGTACTGATTGTTTTAAAATGTTTACGGGCGCAATCAGTTTTAGCTTTTTCAATAGGTCTCAAATCAAGTGTCCCCATAGAACCTTTGGTTTCTGCCACAAAATATACATGCTTAACCATACCTTTATTAAAAGCAATTGCCCAGTCGGGATTGTACTTCCCAACAGGAGTAGAGATATAAAACCCTCTTGGCAGTTTCACATAAACCGATACCTCTTCGCTTACATCTAACTTGTCGGCAAAATCTTTCTCTTTACTTGAATCAAATATGATATAATCGTACAGATGCTTGTTGGCCGGCATAGCATTTACACCCAATTTACCTTTCATTGTTGGCTCTGTAAATACTTCCGTACCAAAACTATCATCCAACTTATTATAAGTAATGTGCTGAATTATAGCAGTTGCCTTTTCCTCATTTATCAACTTTGAGATTTTAAGTATAAACTCCTCCGGGTTGTATTTAAACTGATCAAAAACGGCCTTATTAATCCCAGTAAGAATTTCTACAATAGTCTTACGTGTTAGTCCTGTTTCATCAACAACCTTTCCCACCAAATCATATTTAACACCGGCATTGGCAGAAGAAGACACCTCTATTAGTTTGCTATTTCCCTCTTTAAAACCCTCGCCTTGCTGCAATAATTCTTTAGATTTAATAGACTCCAAAGTTCCGGTAGATACGGTAAAAAAGATCTTAGAAACATGCAAATGCACATTTATTTTATCAATAGCCTTCCTGATCAATTCGTCAGTCTCAAAATCCACCACATAAGCCGTTTTAGCATTTATGCTCTTCCATAAACTCTGAAATTCCTCTCTATTAAACTTCTCCTCATTTAATCTCAACTCCACATTATTTGTCCTGGCATTATCTGGTTTAGTCTGCTGTGGACTATAAATAGTATCCAAAATATTTACAATGGCACTCTTATATTCAACCAAATCTTCCGAAACAATAAAATTATCATTATCCTTATCCAGATAATATTTATCTGTGAGTTCACCCTTATTACTTACATAACCATTCATTATCAAACTGAAATTTATGTTAGTAGCCAAGTCCTCATCTATAATAACTTCCTCGTTGTTTGCTGTTACAATTAATTTATCCTCAAATAACTCCGCATTCACCTTTCTTGGTCTGTCTGCAATCACCTCAGCAAATTCAGTTTGCAGACCTTTTGCGAAGCTCTCGTAACTTTCTGATGCAATTACAGTAAGCTGATTAACATGATGAACCTCTCCACCCAAGTAGCCAATATCCATCCGGTCGCCCTCTTTATTAACACAAAGACGCAAACCACGACCAACCTCCTGTCGCTTACGAGTCTCTGCTGTACTTTGCTTCAAGGTGCAAATCTGGAAAACATTAGGATTATCCCACCCCTCTTTCAATGCAGAGTGAGAGAATATAAATCTAACAGGCTCTTCAAAAGACAATAAACGCTCTTTATCCTTCATAATAAGATTATAAGCATCCACATCGGTGCTCTCTTTTGTCTTTCTCTCTATTTTACCATCTATAAGCTGACCTTTCTTCTTATCAATTGAAAAATAACCGGCATGAGTATTATCTGTATCAATAGATTTCAGGTAATCTACATAACTATCCTCTCCAAACTGAAGCTGCAAACTTCCAATAATGTCATTATACTCCTCAACAAAAATATCAGCATACTGCCCATTAAAAGCAGTCCCAGCTTCATCATACTGTTTGTACTTCGCCACCTCATCAATAAAGAACAGGCTCAACACCTTAATTCCTTTTGAATACAACTGCCTTTCTTTTTCTATATGCGAAAGAATAGTCTCGCGAATCTGTATACGGCGCAACTGATCTTCATTCACTGCACCTTTTACATCCCCGGCATATATTTTCTTACCATTCTGAAATGTAACAGAATTATCCCTTGCATCTATCTCAGAAACAATATATCTGTCTTTATACTGCTCCAGATTACCTGATTGTTCATAAAGATTAAACCCAACAGAAACTGTTCTTACAGTCGTCTTCAATCCAGACTTCAATTTAGTCTCAAAACCTAATTGTGCTGTAGGATTTTTATCTTTATAGATATTAATACCTTCAAGATAAAGATAACCCTCAGTACCGGTCGATCCTGTCTGACTAATCCCTTTCACAGCAATTTTCTTCACCAGTTTCTTATTATACGCCTCCATAGCATCCAGACGATAAATAAGATTGAACATACGATCTTTCT
>JAQUIZ010000259.1 GCA_028683355.1 Fermentimonas sp. | reverse complement strand
CAATGGATAAACTTCATGAGCTTCAGACAACACAGGGTGGCTGGAGCTGGTTTAAGGGGTTCCATCCAAGTGTCAGCATAACACAATATATATTGTATGGATTCAGTCAGCTTAAATCATTAGGAGCAATAGAGGTTACTGATGATCTGCAGTCAATGCAGTCTCAGGCAGTTGGCTACATTGATGCTGAGGCTGTCAGGCGGTTTGAAAATCTTAAAAAGTATAACAGGGACTGGAAGAATATAAAAACTATCTCTTCAACTGATCTTGAGTATCTTTTTGTAAGGAGTGGTTACGACAATCATCCGGTTGGAAGTCAGGAAAAGGAAATGATTGATTTCTATACTTCAGTGGTGACGAAAAACTGGACAGCCTACGGTCTTTACGAGCGTTCGTTAATTGCAATATTAATGGAGAGAGAGGGGAAAAAGGATATTGTGAAAAATATTCTGGACTCCTATCGTGAGCATGCAACTGTCTCTGAAGAGATGGGAATGTACTGGCCAAATAATCGTGCTAATGTGTTTATGTCACAGTCGGCTGTTACAGTACATACTTTCATAATGCAAGCGTTTATTGCAGGTGGTGCCGGTAGAGATGAAATGGATAATATAAAACGTTGGCTGCTGAAACAGAAGCAGACTCAGATGTGGGAGTCTGCTCATGCAACAACCGATGCGGTTTATGCTTTGCTGAGTACGGGCAGTGACTGGTTTTCCAGTGATGGTGTAACAACAATAGTTGTGGGTGATCAGCTCGTTGAAACTGACAAAGGTGAAGCGGGCACAGGTTATGTGAAAGAGAGCTGGAGCAAGGGTGAAATAGTTCCTGAAATGGGCAGGGTTACTGTAACGCATAAAGGTAATTCACCTGCATGGGGTGCTCTGTACAGGCAATATTATGAGGATATGGACAGGATCACCAAGAGCGATGCTGCCCTTGATATCGAAAAGCAGTTGTTTGTTGAAGAGACTGACTCTATGGGCAGACGATTGATGAGTGTTACAGAGGATAATCAACTGAAAGTGGGTGATAAGGTGGTGGTGCGACTAACATTGCGTGCCGATCGTGATTTTGAATTCGTTCATCTTAAAGATATGCGTTCTGCTTCGTTCGAACCTGTTGATCAGGTATCTGCAATAAGCTGGCAAAATGGGGTCACGTACTACCGGACGTCTAAGGATGCCTCAACTAATTTTTATTTCGATGTCCTTCCACGCGGTACTTATCTGTTTGAGTATTCAGTATACGTAACTCGTGCAGGCAGTTACTCAAACGGAATAACTACAGTACAGTGCATGTATGCTCCCGAGTTCACTTCTCACACTCAAGGTCAAAGGGTTAATATTATTGATTAATTCACGGTATAATTCACGGTAGTTGATAATATTGGATTGAAGAAATTCATGATAATTATATTAGTTGACTTATATAACATCAAGTCAGAATTAAAGTATTAGTGAAAAATTAGTTAATAAAAGAACTGTTGTTAAACAGAATTGTTATTTTTGTGTCTATTAGAGATTAACAGATTTTTATCAACAAAATATATTGCAATGAAAAAAATTGGTTTTATTTTACTATTAAGCTTGTTTATGACCGGAATAGCTTTTGCGCAAAAGCAACCGGCCATGGATTTCGAGAAAACAGAACATAACTTCGGTACAATAAAAGAGGAGATAGGAGCTGTGACCACACGGTTCGAGTTCAAAAACACAGGTGATGCTCCGATCATCATTCAGCGTGTTGCTTCATCTTGTGGATGTACAACTCCAAGCTACACCCGCGAACCGATATTGCCGGGTAAGGTGGGAACAATTTCAGCGCAATATTCAACAGTGCGTCGTCCGGGTACTTTCAACAAAACTATCAGAGTTTATACTAATGTGCCGGATACAGTATATGTGCTTACTATTAAAGGTAATGTGACTCCGAGACAATAATTTTTTGCTTTCGGATTGATAATACAGACCGAATGAAGTAAATTTGTAAATGACTTCATTCGGTTTTAATATTTAATCAGATAATGGAACATCCCGAGAACGACGAAAAATACAAAGGTTTGATTGTGAATAAAGGAGTAGTACAGCCCCCCAGTGTAAACCCGTATCTAAAGAAACGGGCAAAGAGGAAAACACGTTCAGCAGAAGAGTATGTAGAAGGTATTTTGTCGGGCAACCGTACAATACTGAGCAAAGCTGTAACGCTGGTGGAGAGTTCTCTGCCGGATCATCACGAATTGGCTCAATCCATTGTTGAGCTCTGTTTGCCTCACTCAGGCAATTCAATCAGAGTAGGGATTACAGGTGTGCCGGGTGCAGGAAAAAGTACCTCAATCGATTCGTTCGGGATGCATCTTCTTAAGAATGGCCATAAACTTGCAGTGCTGGCAATAGACCCTTCCAGTGAACGGTCGAAAGGTAGTATCCTCGGTGATAAAACACGTATGGAGAGGCTGTCGGTTGAACAGGATGCTTTTATAAGACCTTCTCCATCTGCAGGGTCACTTGGTGGTGTTGCCAGAAAGACTCGCGAAATTATTATACTTTGCGAAGCAGCAGGTTTTGATTATGTTTTTGTAGAAACAGTGGGAGTGGGGCAGTCGGAAATTGCCGTACACTCGATGGTGGACTTCTTCTTGTTAATTCAGCTTTCGGGTACAGGTGATGAGCTGCAGGGAATAAAAAGAGGAATTATGGAGATGGCCGACG
>JAQUIZ010000258.1 GCA_028683355.1 Fermentimonas sp. | reverse complement strand
GAGTGGTCTACGTATCCTGTAATCCTGCCACCCTGGCCCGCGACTTGAAAATATTTGTTCAAGCCGGTTATCAAGTTCAAACAGTCCAGCCAATTGATATGTTCCCACAGACCGGTCACGTTGAGTGGGTGGTATTGATAACAAGAGTAGAAAAGTATATGTGAAAAAAGCCTTGATATAAGGGATTTTCGGGGTTTATAGGTTAAAAACCACCGCTTAGAATTTGCTGATATTTCGCTTAAAGGGAACAAGTCAAAACAAGGGTTTTCCCTTGTGACAGCGCGATTTAGATGTCATAGCTTAGCGAGTGGTCGATTTAGATAACATGTGTTTGCGAGTGGTCGGTTTAGATGTTTTTTGAAAAATTTAAGGTTGTGTGGTCAGGTTGGATATTGTGGTTAAAAAGATGAAAAATAGGATAACCAACATGAAAGAAAAATACGGATATGATAATTAGCCTGCCGGTAACAACAGATATTTAGATACTTTTTAATTGAAAGGGGGCGTTTCAATGCGGCTTAAGTTAGACTTAGACGGTATTATTTTTCAACTACAGATTCGGGATTATCGTTATTCGTCTAAAGAAGACTGGGATTCTTGGTGCAAAACAGATTTTTCGTTTACTTCAGGGGATTGGTTAAAGTATTCAAAACAAAATGACGAAGTTTTCTTATCTTGCGAGATTGAAGAATTGGCAAATAAACTAGATAAATTGTTGAAGGATGAGTTAACTGAAGTCACAGAAATGGAATTCATCGAACCAGACTTCAAGCTTATTTTCCATCCCAAGAAAGATTTAAAAAATGATCCTAAATACTCATATGTTAAAAAAGGCTTTGAAATCGTTGATGTTTCCATGGAATGGACTGTTACCTTTTGGCATGAAGGCTTAACAAACAATTATTTATCCGTTGAATTTGATAGGGATGATATACACTATATTTTCAATTATTTAAATTTAATTATGGGTAAAATTGATAAGCAAAGTAAAATGATTAGCGAGATGCTTGCGAAAGGCATTATTTTCTGTTAGTAGTTAAGATTTGGAACTGGAGGTTTCGCTGTGGCTGATAATAAAATAGTTCATTTCATACCACCATTGCCTCCTAAACGAGAAAAGCGGGTAGGCATTTACTGTCGTGTGAGCACAAGCAGTGCTGATCAGTTAAAAAGTCTTACCGCCCAAGTATCGGCGCTAACAAGATTGACAGCAGCTAATCCCAATTGGCTATTGGTTGATGTATATATAGATATTGCTTCAAGCAAGACAGGTTCCTCGCGTAAAGAGTTTTCTCGTATGCTGCAGGATTGTAAGTCACATGATATAGAGATTATCCTAACCAAGAGCATCAGCAGATTTGGCCGAGACACAGTAGAAATCCTTGATGCGTTGAATCAGCTAAGGGTTCTCGGCGTTCGGGTCATATTTGAACAGGAAGTACTTGATACAGCCGATACAGATAATGACTTGATGATTTCAATTATCGAGGCAGTTGCTCAGGCAGAAAATGAATCCCGCAGCGACAATATTAAATGGGGTATTAAACGACATGCAGCACAAGGCACTTCGAAGCTATATAACAGAAAGTGTTATGGATATATAAATGATGCAGAAGGTAAGCTGGTAATTGATAAGAAAGAAGCAAAAAATGTCCACATGATATTTAACCTCTATCTTCAGGGTAAGAGTGTTTTAGGTATTGCGAAGGAACTGGAGCGACTGGGAATTAAATCGCCTACCGGAAAGGCTACATGGCCTAAGAGAACAATTGACGTTATGCTCAGTAACGAAAAATACACAGGAAATGTCCACTTACTGGATAATGGAAAACACGATGCATACTATCGGGCAGAGAATAACAATCCTGTAATAATATCTAAGGAAACATTCCAAGCGGTGCAGATCGAGAAACAGCACCGAAGTAATGTTATAGATGGCGAAGAAGGAAGCCAGCGAAAAAGTAAAAAATACAGTTCGAAGAAGTAAAAAAACAAAATAGCCTAATCGAAGTCAATATCGTGAGAGGTCAGGATAGATGTTAAAGCACTTTAAACACAGAGTTCTTACTGTGTTTATGGGAAAGTGTGAAATAGCCTAATAACTTCATGTGGAGACGGTAGTCTTGATGTGTGCGTCCAGCGAAGCTGGCAAATGCTAACAGGTGAAAGTCCTGTAGTGGTAAAGATAGGGCAGCCACTTAGTCAGTAACCAGCGTATGGAGTAATTCATGCGTTGAAGCGTTACGGAATGTTCCGAAGGGAGCAGACAAACTAGCGGGTTGTAACATGAAGTGAATACTGCCGCACCGTTATTTACATTCCCGAAAGGGAACAACAGGGAGTCGAGCTGAGACATCAACAGCGAAGACAGCAGACGGTATGAAGAACCCTAAATGCAATACCTAAGAACCCTGCGGTGTAGAGGTAACGACACGTTAGGAAAGTATTTGTCGGAACTGGAGAGAGCCTACTTTGCACAGAAAACTGTAAAGAGGACGCATATAAGCGAAAGTGAAATTGCAGTCCTGCAAAGAGGCAGTCAGAAGTGCCCATAGTACCTGCTATTGTACAGACAGCAAAACTGTACATAGGAAAGGGGCACAACTTTATTCAAGTCTGTAGAGGAGGTAGGTGCTGGTGATTGCCGATAAAGCTATTAACACCCATGAAAAAGTACGAAACATCCAGAACAGACTATACCTTACAGCCAAA
>JAQUIZ010000257.1 GCA_028683355.1 Fermentimonas sp. | reverse complement strand
ATAACCCTTGACTTTTGCCATTATATGAGTGGTTTTTATTTAGTAGTTACAAATATAGCTGTTGTTTTGTTTTAACTCAATTTTTCAGTGTTAATTTTTAACTAAGATTGATAAATATTAATTCCCCGCTACCATCCGAAAGCTTCTTCACTCATCCAGTTACCCTGAACCTTAAGTACCTGCTCAATAACATCACGTGCGACACCCTGTCCTCCATTCCTTGAAGATATATACTTTGCTATCTTTTTAATCTCTGGAGCCGCGTCCATTGGGGCAATAGGTAAACCGACCTCATTCATTACATTATAATCAGGTATATCATCTCCCACATAGATAATCTCTTCGGGCTCATATCCGGTTTTGCGTAAATAATCGAGATAATCGTTCATTTTTATACCCGAATTCATGTAAATATCGCTTATACCCAATGATTCGTATCGAAGACGTACTGCCTGAGTATTTCCACCAGTTATTAAACATACGCCATAGCCGTGCTTCACAGCAAGGTTAAGTGCATATCCATCGTGAATATTGGCAGTTCGCAGAGGCTCACCTTGGGCCGACATGTGAATAGTCTGACAGGAGAGAACTCCGTCAACATCAAATATAAATGCTTTTATTTTTTTCAAATCGTAATTTATCGCGCTCATAATGAATGAATATGAATACTTTTACTTAACAGGGAATAGATCTCTTTTACCATTGGGTCTGTAATAAGTTCAAGATGCTTTTTCATAACCTTTTCGTCGAACCTTATCGCAGGGCCGGTCTGAGCTGCAACAGGCTGCATCTCCATTACTTTGGCTGCAGTTTCAGCTATAAGCGGTTTCAATATATCGAACTGAATATCCTCATTGGATATAATATCTGACGCCAGTGCATACATATGGTTTGCAAAATTACATGCAAATACTGCCGCCAGATGAAGATAAAGCCGCTTGTAACCCGGAAGGTATTGCACATTTGTTGAAATAGTTTTCGCAAGGCCAACCAGTGTGCGGGTAGTATCATCACTGTCTCCCTCTATGAACAACGGTATTTCAGAGAAGTTCAATCCTCTATCCTTGCTAAAAGTCTGTAATGGATAAATTACGCCATATTTTTCTTTGAACAATGAAAAAACGTTTAAAGGTACGCTTCCGGCTGTATGTGCCCAAATACCATTTGTACGCGGCATTTGACTTATAACGATAGGCAGGGCATCATCTTTCACCGAAAAAATATACAGATCGGCATCGCAAAAGATAGAACCTATATCATTAACAGGTACAGCGCCGGTTTTTACGGCGAGTATCTTCGCATTTTCAAATGTGCGGCTGTAAACCTGAATAATCTCATTTCCCGAAGCCTTTAGTGCCACGGCTAAGTGAGTTGCCACATTGCCTGAACCAATAAAAACTATTCTCATGCTGCTAATTTATCTTAACGGCGTCTTCAACGATCTTAAATAATTGAAACTCCGCCAAATCACAATCCTGTATGTTTCCTACACTCAGGAACCAATGTTCACCTCAGTGATTTTCACACCTGCTTTTTCAACTCCTATTAAAGGATTATTAATCATTGACTGCCTTATTTTCAGTTCATATATGCGCACACTGTCAGGCACAACCGCAGCAAGGTAATTCAACGAAAACTGGTTTAATCCGCCTGTCCCGGCCCCCAGCCATCTTCCATATTCATCAGCCAGGAGGCAATGCAAGGTATCGCTTTGGTAAACCGGACTGGTTATATTATGCTCTACATAAAGCAACAGGTTGCGATAAGGATAACTGTGGTTTGTTGTGAGCTCAATTGTTATATCATATTTTTTTCCGGGATGTATATTCGCAGTATCAATTTTAAAAACAAGTACGCTGTCGCTATACCACATCCCTTTGTTGATATGGTGAAAACGATAATAGACCTCACCTTGAGAGCAGGATGTCAGAAAGGTGAAAATCATGACCGCAAAGAGTAAGACAATATTACGCTTTGTTGCCACTGGAATCCCTGTTTTTTCTTGGTTTTCTGTTCCCCGATGAATCAGAGGAACGTCTTTTACGAGGCTTCCTCCGTTTCTTACCCTTATTTTGCATATTGCTGTCGAAACGAGTAATACTATGGTCTTCAAGGATATCACCAATATAAGCTGGCTCTTTACCCTGCTTTGCCTCGTTTTCAGCAGCAAGCTTTAATGGTTTTTTGCCTTTTTTATTCATCGCGATTATCTCAAACACACGCTCTTTAGAGATAATTTCAAGATTTGCACCATTATGCTTATCGGTTGAATAGGTTATTAATCCTGAAAAAACATCCGTCTTAAAATGATAATAGTCGGAATCCTTTGTCTCCAGTATAATTTCCCTAGATGGCAGCCCCCGCTGTGCTTCCACATAGGCATCCACCTCGTAATTCATGCAACACTTTAGTTTCCCGCACTGTCCAGCCAGCTTCTGGGGGTTAATAGAGATATCCTGATACCTGGCAGCTGACGTTGAAACAGAAACAAAACTCGACATCCAGTTGCTGCAGCACAGCTCTCGCCCACAAGGGCCAATGCCGCCAATGCGACCTGCTTCCTGTCGTGCACCTATCTGCTTCATCTCGATTTTCACCCTGAATTCGCTTGCCAATACTTTGATAAGCTGGCGGAAATCAACTCTTTCATCAGCAATGTAATAGAAAATGGCTTTATTGCCATCGCCCTGATATTCCACATCACCAATCTTCATCT
>JAQUIZ010000256.1 GCA_028683355.1 Fermentimonas sp. | reverse complement strand
AAAAAAATGAGGGTATCAAGCGGAACAAAAATATACATAGACTGCAGGTCTCTTCTTGACGAAATATTAAATATAACTGTCGATTTTCCAAAGAATTACAAATTCACTGTCGGGACAAAAATGCAGGAATATTCAATTGAGTCGCTGAATGATATCTCTGGAGCATACATTAACAAGTCATTACATAAGAGGATAGAATATCTCACAAATTTCCAAACAAAATTTGAAACACTTAAGACGCTTATTAGGATCTCAGGGGAGAGAAGATGGATAAGCATTAAAAAATTTGCGACTATATCTGAGCTGACATCTTCAATAGGAAAGCAGTCAACAGCGTGGAAAAACTCATTGGTATCAGCAGTAAAGCGAGAATCGGAAGGTCAAGGCTAACCGAGAGTGCTAATGTTTTTAATAAATGGGCCGTATACCTTCATTCAAGGTTAGGCTATTCAATACGGCAAAGGAGAACTCGGCTACGAACGCGTGGAACTTGAACCTCAGCAATGGCAACATGAACGCGAACACCAAGGCGACGAACAGCAACAATGTGCGTCCTGTCTCAGCATCTATTATTAACATGGAAAAAGAAGATATTTTTGAAGCATATTTTAATTGCCGGACCGGCAAAAGGAGAACGGCAAGCGCTTTAGATTATGAAGTGAATTATGAAACAAGGCTCCTGGATCTGTTGGATAGAATAAACAAAAGAGTTTACTATCCTGCTAAATCCATCTGTTTTGTTGTCACCCGGCCTAGATACAGAGAAGTCTTTGCTGCTTCATTTGAAGACAGAATTGTTCAACACTATGTTGCACTCAGGCTAGAACCAATGTTTGAACGTATTTTCTCAAATCGCACGTTTAGCTGCAGAAAAGGTAAAGGGCAGCTGTTCGGTATAAATATGCTATATGATGATATTAAGAACTGCAGCGTTAACTACACTGAAGATTGCTATATCATGAAGCTCGACATCAAAGGTTTTTTCATGAGCATTAATAAACGCATGGCGTATGATATGGTTGATAAATTCATTTTGGATAATTACAAAGGGAGTGACCTCGACGATCTGCGATATGTCTGCAAAATAATCACCCTCCATGAGCCTGAGAAGGATTGCGAGATACGCAGCCCGGAATCATTTTGGGGACATCTGCCAAAGAACAAATCTTTATTCACCAATGGTGGCGGTCTTGGTCTTGCAATAGGCAATATCTTTGCTCAACATTTCGCTAATTTCTTGCTGAATAACCTTGATTGGTATATAGAAGCACTGGGGATTGAGTATCACGGTAGATATGTCGACGATATTTACATGATTCATAAAAGCAAAGAAAAGTTGCTGTCATGTGTTCAACCTATTCGAGAATTATTGTCAACATATGGGTTGATGTTGAATGAAAAGAAGTTTTATCTTCAACACTACACGAAAGGCCTCCAATTCACTGGAGGCATTGTGAAGCCGAATAGGGTATATTGCGGCCCTAGGATTATAAACAATTTCAAGCAGGCAGTAAAAAGGCTTAATCTGTCTACAGGCATTAATGATGTTAAAAAATCAGTGCTAAGCATCAATTCATATCTCGGTTTATTACGCCAGCATAATGAATACGATAATCGTAAAAAGATATTAGGCATGATAGATAAAAGTCTTTTCAAATACGTTTACATAAAAGGGCATCACGAAGTGATCGTCGTCAAAAAAGAATATCGATGAGCGAAATAATGTTGTTAACCGACACGATTGATATACCGCTAATAGAGCTTCTAGCATCTCAATATATAGTAACAGTTGAAAGAAGAAATGGGAGCATAGCCATAAAGTTACATCCTAAACTATTTTTCCATTGAGTTGCTTCAGAAAATTGAGCTAAAAAGCTTCGATGTTCTGTCAGTTGTTTAAATGCCCATATAAAAAGAATGAAGGAGATGGAATAACCTCTAAGTTAATAAATAGAATGGCTCTACAATGGAAGGAGCCTAATTTTGGAGAAGTCGAATATTAACTATTAGAATTATTTATTATGTTAGGTAAAGACAAGTTGTATCATTTAGTAGCGGGCTTTGTTATAAGCATAGTATTTGGACTTATTAATCCAGTTTTGGGATTAGCTTTAGCGGTTATTGCTGGCGTAGGTAAGGAAATTTACGACAAAAAAATTAAGAAATCTGTAATAGACCCTTTGGATGCAATATCTACCGTTTTGGGTGGAGTTTTAGGCACAGCATTAGCAATTATTCTAACTAATATGATATGAAATTGTACATCAGATTTGGGAGTCTATCGAAGTTTCAGGACTTGTTCGATTCGAGTGAGTACTTGCAAAAGGTTCTTTCTCAGACAAGATCAAATGTTTATTATATTGAGACAGACGATCACACAGAGATAGTAAGGCTGTTGAAAAGCAGGATTATTAACTATAAAATATCGGATGAATAGCTATGACAGACTGGGTTGGACTATTTGGGATTATCTTTGGTGGCGCCGGTTTACTCGGCACCATCGGAGGGTTTGTGTATCTGAGACCCCGCCTGAGGAAGGAGGACTCAGAAGCCGACAAGGCTAAGCACGATGCAAAGATGGCGGATCTTACTGTATCAGAAAAGGCATATCAGATCATTGACAAACTGCAGGAGGAATTGCAGGAGAGGACGAGGATCACGTTGGAGTTAGAGGAGTCTGCGCACAAGAACAGCTTGAAGCTAAATGAGCATGAGCA
>JAQUIZ010000255.1 GCA_028683355.1 Fermentimonas sp. | reverse complement strand
GCCGACGGGTTTTTTGTTGTTACAACAATAACACCGTTAGCACCCTGCGAACCATAAATTGCTGTTGATGCAGCATCTTTCAGGATGGTCATCGACTCAATATCCGAAGGGTTTAAAGATCCTGCAGAACTCCCGACAATTACACCATCAATAACCCAAAGCGGGTCGGTGCTTCCGTTAACGGTAGATTTACCCCTTATAACGATTGAACCTGCAGAGCCGGGCTGTCCTGATCCCGGTGCAACATATACCCCGGGTGCTTTTGAGTTAAGCATATTTTCTACCGAAGGTGTGGTAATATCTTTAAGCTTATCGCTTGATATTGATTGCATTGAACCGGTCAGGCTCTCTTTGCGCTGAACCATGTAACCTACAACAACCAGTTCGTCCAGCTGCTGTGTATCTTCTGATAAGATGATATTCAGCGTGCTTAAACCTTGTGTTGCAACTTCCTGTGTTGTGTAACCGATGTATGAAACTTGAAGTACAGGATTTCCTGTTACCTGAAGTGCAAAGTTACCGTCAAAATCGGTAACAGTACCCGTTGCCGGATCATCCTTCAGTACAATGGTTGCACCTATAATTGGTTCACCAGACGGGTCGGTTATGGTTCCTGTGATGGTTCTGTTTGTTTGCTGACTTGCTGTCAGTCGTGTTGCAGGAACACTCTTAGTAACCAACACGATAAGGTTATTTTCTTCAACTCGGTAATCGATACCTGTGCCGGCTAAAAGCATGCTCATAACCTTTGCAATATCAGCATCGTTTACATTAAGACTGGTTTGTTTTTCCAATCCTGCGAGCGATTCGTTGAAGAAGAATTTATACTCGCTTTTTCTCTCAATTTCTTTCAGTGTTTCTCTCACTGATTTGTTTGTAACATTTACTGTAACCTGTGGATTTGCAGTAATTGCAAACATCCACAAAAGTAGTGGCAGCAATAACAGTTTACTTTTCATTCATTTTTGTTTTAGGATTTAACAAATTATATAATTTCCATTCTCTCTCAAACTTGCTACTATATATAGTATAGTTTCAAGGTCGTTATAATGTTTACAATAAAGTGGCAGGAAAACACTAATCGGTTAACGTTCATTAATGTTATTTAACCAGACGATTCTGTTGTGGCACTTTCACTCAAAGTCAATTACAGAGAGCGATAGAGGCATCCTGATCAATATATTTTAATCATTATAAATGTGGTGCATCAAAAGTAAAATGTGATAAATCAACAATCAGTTGTCCGGTTACAATCAGATTTCGTTGTAGTACAACTCAACTGTGGTTCCATTCATTTTGTAATACATTGGCGAGGTGAGCGAAAGTATATCCAGCACATTTTTTATACTGCTGTTGCCCAGCGTTCCTGTAAACCTTATAGGGCGCAATTTATCTGATGTAAACTCAATCTTAACGTTAAACATACGTGATAGTCGTTTAGCAATATCTTCAAACGAACTGTTGTCGAAATAGAGGAATCCATCTTTCCATAAAATATAATCCGATGCCAGAACAGCATCAGTTGCCAGAACATTACCTTCTCTGTAATATGTAGCGCGGCGATTTTCATTTAGTACACGTTCCTGCCCGTCAGCACTCACTCTTATGCTGCCATCAATAAGTACAGACGATGAAAACATATCCTCTTCATAAGCTGTAACGTTGAACGATGTTCCTAAAGCTTCAACAGCAATATCACTCGTGTTAACTATAAATGGTCTCTTTGCATCTTCTGCAACCTCAAAATATGCTTCGCCTGTAAGACTCAAGGCTCTTTCCTTTTTGTTGAACGATGAGTTGTATGTAACCGATGTGCCCGAGTTTAGCCATACGTGACTGCCATCGGGCAGTGTAATATCAGCCTTTTCTCCATAGCCTGTTGAAACTGTTACCGGGGAATTTTGATAATTGGTGTCTGAGTTTGTTATGTAATATGTAATGATTGAAGAGATAATAGGCAGCAGCAGAATGGCAGTCCAGCGCAACGCTCTTGCAGTCAGTTTCCGCCGTTTGGACGATCCCGAAATCCCTGACTTTATTTTCCTGAGCATCCGTTCTTTGGTCCGAACATCAATCTCATCAGGAGTGCTCTCAAGTTCCAGTTCTATAATCTTTTCAATATTACTCATCACCTGCTATATTTACTAAACAAAACGTGTCTCAATAATAATACATTCTATCAACTCATTACCACTAATAACGAATTGATATTTACATATAATTAACTAAAAAAAGGAGTAAACAGAAGGGCAACAAAAATAAGTTTCTCTCTATGTTTTAGTATTTCATTTTTCATAAACTTTGTAGCGAGTGATATTTGGGTTTCCACGGTACTAACTGAAACTCCCAGTTGCTCAGCTATCTCTTTGGTTGACATTTCTTGCTGGCGACTCATCTTAAATATCCTTTTCCTTCCGGGTGGCATCTGTTCAATAAGTTCATCCAGCGACTTTTTAAGCCACACCTCTTCCACTTGCTGTTCGGTTGTGTAATCCATTTCTGTTTCTTCACGCAAGATCATCTCACGATAAATATACTCAACTGTCTGTCTTTTATACTTATTATATAATGTATTTTTAGCAATTGTTGCAAGATAGGAAATTAATGATTTTCCGGTATCAATTCTTTCACGTGTTTCCCAAAGCTTTATAAAGGCCGTTTGTACCATCTCTTCGGACATATACTCGTCTCCTCTGGTAATACCCATCATGAAGTTATAGAGCTT
>JAQUIZ010000094.1 GCA_028683355.1 Fermentimonas sp. | reverse complement strand
CTGCTCTGTCTCCATATTTCCTTCAGGTTCCTCAATGAATCTGGCAATCTGGAAATCGGAGAAACCAAGTCGCTTAGCTTCACGAAGTACATCTTCGGGAAGATCTTCAATTTTATTATATGAAGAGATTACTTTTGAATAATTGTAAATATTCTCCAGCTTCCCAAGAAACCAGGGATCAATTTTAGTAAGCTCTTCAATCTTCTCTACACTATATCCTTTTTCAAATGCATCAGCAATTGCAAAAATGCGCAGGTCGGTAGGTTTTGAAAGCGATTCTTCAACATTGTCAAAAGTGATTTCTCTGTTGCCTACAAAACCGTGCATCCCCTGCCCGATCATTCGTAAACCTTTCTGGATGACTTCTTCAAACGACTGCCCAATTGACATCACCTCACCCACGGATTTCATTGAAGACCCGATCTCGTGACTCACTCCGTAGAATTTATTTAAATCCCAGCGAGGAATCTTAACAATCATATAATCCACCTTAGGAGCTGTGTAGGCAGAGTTAGGCGTACCCATTTCACCTATCTGGTCTAAAGTATAACCTAAAGCTAATTTTGTAGCAACAAATGCCAGGGGATAACCCGAAGCTTTGGATGCAAGAGCGGAAGAGCGACTTAGTCGTGCATTTATCTCAATAATTCTATAATCATTTGTTTCTGCATTAAAGGCATACTGAATATTACATTCACCCACTATTCCAATATGGCGTACTACCCTTCTGGCAACATCTTCCAGCAGCTCTATCTGATCCTGACGAAGTGTGATAATAGGTGCAACAACAATACTTTCACCTGTATGTATACCGAGTGGATCGAAATTCTCCATTGGTACAACAGTAAAGCAGTGGTCATTTCTATCTCTTATCACCTCAAACTCAATCTCTTTCCAGCCTTTAAGACTCTCCTCAACCAGTATCTGATTCGAGAATGAGAGTGCGCTTTTACAAAGTTCTCTGAACTCTTTCTCATTTTCGCAGATACCTGAACCTTGTCCACCCAGCGCATAAGCGGAACGCAGCATTATTGGAAAGCCAATTTCGTGAGCAGCCTCAAGCGCTTCTTCAAGTGACTCCACAGCCCTTGATTGTGGAGTTTTTGCATCAATCTCGTCAAGTTTCTTTACGAAAAGATCACGGTCCTCCGTAATCATTATGGCGTCAACCGAAGTTCCCAGTACCTCTACATTATACTTTTCAAGTGTACCGCTCTGGTAAAGTTCAGTACCGCAGTTCAATGCTGTCTGCCCACCAAAGGCCAGAAGAATTCCATCCGGCTTCTCTTTCTGAATCACTTTTTCCACGAAGTAGGGAGTGATGGGTAGGAAATAAACCTTGTCGGCCACCCCTTCAGAAGTTTGAATAGTGGCAATATTCGGGTTGATTAGTACTGTTTCTATACCCTCTTCGCGCATAGCTTTCAGAGCTTGTGAACCTGAATAGTCAAATTCTCCTGCTTGCCCGATTTTCAGGGCACCGGAACCCAGTAAAATTACTTTCTTAATCGATTGATCCATTTATATTATATTTATCAATTATACTCTTCCCAATGTTTTATCTTGATGTCATCCTGCGAAATCCTGCAGAAAGCTTTAATGAAGGCACCTGCTAATCTTGCGTTGGTTATTAGCGGGATATTATAATCTATAGCCCCCCGTCTGATAAGATAACCATTTGTAAGCTCCCTTTCGGTCAGGTTCTTCGGAATATTAATGATAAGGTCGAATCTCTTTTCGGCTATCATATCATTAACTTTCAGTTCCGCATTTTCATCATCCGGCCAGGCTACAAAGGTACTCTCAACTCCGTTTTCTTCCAAAAACTTTTGTGTTCCACCCGTTGCAAAAAGATTGTAGCCTTTATTCTTAAGTAGTCGGCAAGCTTCAAGCAGAGCTACTTTGGACTTTGTACCTCCCGAAGAAATCATTATATTTTTTTCTGGAATCTTATATCCTACTGCAAGCATTGATGTAAGCAATGCATCATCAAAATGACTGCCGATAGCCCCCACTTCGCCGGTAGATGCCATATCCACCCCAAGAACGGGGTCGGCCTTCTGCAGGCGTGTAAATGAGAACTGAGGCGCTTTTATACCTACATAATCAAGATCAAATGCCGATTTCTCGGGCTTCTCCACCTTAATATCAAGCATTACTTTAGTTGCAAGTTCTATAAAGTTAATTTTTAATACCTTAGACACAAATGGAAATGATCTTGAAGCTCTGAGATTACACTCGATAACTTTAATGTCATTATCTTTTGCCAGGAACTGAATGTTGAACGGTCCTGATATATTCAATTCTTTCGCAATTTGTTTTGTTATTTGTTTTATCCTCCTGACTGTCTGCACATATATTTTCTGAGCGGGAAACAAGATTGTAGCATCACCAGAATGAACTCCAGCAAATTCCACATGTTCCGATATTGCATAAGCCACCAGCTCGCCGTTTTGTGCAACCGCATCCATCTCAATTTCTTTGGAGTCTTCAATAAATTCTGAAACTACAACAGGATATTTATTTGATACTTCTGTTGCCAGTGTCAGGAAGCGTTCCAGCTCTGTTTTATTGGAACAAACATTCATTGCCGCACCTGATAAAACATAAGAAGGCCTCACCAGAAGAGGGAAACCAACCTCATCCACAAATTGATGAATCTCATCCAGAGTGGTAAGTTCTTTCCATCTGGGCTGATCTACTTCAAGCCTGTCGAGCATTGAAGAGAACTTATGTCTGTCCTCTGCATTATCAATACTTTTTGCTGAGGTCCCAAGGATATTCACCCCTGAATTATCAAGTCTTACCGCCAGATTGTTTGGTATCTGTCCACCAACCGAAACAATCACTCCGTGAGGATTTTCCAGTTCTATGATATCCATCACTCTTTCATAAGTGAGCTCATCAAAATAGAGCCTGTCGCACATATCATAATCAGTGGAAACAGTCTCCGGGTTATAATTAATCATTACAGAGCGATAACCCTCTTTGCGAACGGTGTTCAGGGCATTAACCGAGCACCAGTCAAATTCAACCGATGATCCTATTCTGTATGCTCCTGACCCAAGGACAATCACCGAGCGGTGATCACCAAGATATTTCACATCACTCTCTGAGGCGTTGTATGTCAGGTACAGGTAATTTGTCTGTGCCGGAAACTCGGCTGCAAGTGTATCTATTTGCTTAACAAAAGGACGTATTCCCTGTTTCTTCCTGTATTCTCTAATCCTGAGAGGATCTTTATCAGTAATATTATCTTTATAGAGGGCTCTGGCAACTTGATAATCCGAGAAGCCCTGCTGTTTGGCAAGTCTCAGGAGTTCGTTAAATTTGAAAAACTCATTATTTTGATACTTATCAGGTTCTTTAAGTTCACTATTATTCTGCTCGTTAAAACTATGTGCCTCAATAAATTCATCACCTGTAACCTCTGCATTCCCAACACTCAAATCAATTCTCTCAGAATCTAACTCTTCGAGCATCTCGGCAGTATCAACTATATTACGAAGTTTGTGCAAAAACCAGCGGTCTATCTTGGTCAGCTCATGTATCTGATCAACTGTATATCCTTTACGGAAAGCCTTGCTGATCACAAATATACGCTGATCTGTAGGTTCTCTTAATGCCTTATCAATATCAGGAATCACCAGTTCTTTATTTTCCACGAAGCCGTGCATACCCAGTCCAATCATACGCAGACCTTTCTGAATGGCTTCTTCGAAGGTGCGGCCTATTGACATTATTTCGCCAACCGACTTCATACTTGAGCCAATCTCTTTAGAGACACCACTGAATTTCCCTAAATCCCATCGAGGAATTTTAACAACAATATAATCAAGTGCAGGCTCAAAGAATGCGCTGGTAGTTTTGGTGACTGAATTTTTAAGGTCAAATAGTCCGTATCCTAGTCCCAGTTTAGCTGCCACAAAGGCCAGTGGATAGCCTGTTGCTTTTGAGGCCAGGGCAGAAGAGCGACTCAGTCGTGCATTTACCTCAATTACCCTGTAATCTTCAGATTCAGGATCAAGAGCGTATTGAACATTACATTCGCCAACTATTCCGATATGGCGAACTATCTTAATTGCGAGTTCACGCAGCTTGTGGTACTCAGAGTTGGTGAGTGTTTGAGAAGGGGCTACAACAATACTTTCACCGGTATGGATTCCCAATGGATCAAAATTCTCCATATTACACACCGTTATGCAGTTGTCGTATCTGTCACGAACAACCTCATATTCTATTTCCTTCCAGCCTTTGAGCGATTTCTCAATTAGCAGCTGATCAGAGTAGTTTAATGCCTTAACAGATAGTTCTTTGAGTTCTTTAGCATTATTGCAAAAGCCTGAACCTAAACCTCCAAGTGCATAAGCTGCTCTCACTATAACAGGATAACCAAGTTTTTCTGCTGCTTCAAGAGCTTCATTTGTTGAAGAAACCGCAAAACTCTGAATCGTTTTTATGTCAATCTGATCAAGTTTTTTAACAAACAGATCACGGTCCTCTGTATCCATTATTGCCTGCACGGGAGTACCCAGAACCTCTACACCATATTTCTCAAAAACACCTGATCTGTATAACTGTACACCACAGTTTAGTGCAGTTTGTCCGCCAAATGCCAGCAGAATGCCGTCAGGTTGTTCTCTTTTTATCACCTTCTCCACGAAATAGGGAGTAACCGGTAAAAAGTATATTTTATCCGCCACACCTTCGGAGGTCTGCACTGTTGCAATATTTGGATTTATAAGGACAGTCTCAACACCCTCTTCGCTTAGTGCCTTTAGTGCCTGAGATCCTGAATAATCAAATTCTCCCGCTTCACCAATCTTAAGAGCACCTGACCCAAGGACCAGCACCTTTTTTATATTCTCTAATATTTGATTTGTCATCCTTTATTTATCGTAATTGATTACTTCTTTTTTATCAAAGTTCAAATATCATCACCTAATAATTGATACACTAATTTATCCTGTCAGTTATCTAAAATCAGCTTTACAAACTCGTCAAAGAAAAACCTGGTATCATTTGGTCCTCCCGTAGCTTCCGGATGAAACTGAACCGAATAAAATGGTTTGGTTTTATGTCTTATACCCTCATTTGTGCCGTCGTTCATATTCACAAACCAAGGTTCCCAGTCACTACTTAAATGCGATTCATCCACCGCATACCCATGATTCTGAGATGTAATGAAACACTGATTGCTCCCTACCCTTCTAACAGGCTGGTTGTGACTCCTGTGACCATATTTCAGCTTATATGTTTTTGCTCCGGCTGCTTTAGCCAGCAACTGATTTCCCATACAAATTCCGAATATTGGCTTGTTGCTGTTAATGGCCTTTTGAATATTTTCTATAGTTGCAACGCAATGATCCGGATTACCCGGACCGTTTGATATAACCACTCCGTCAAAATCTATTGTGTTGAAATCATAATCCCATGGTACTCGAATCACCCTAACCCCTTGCTTTATAAGCTCACGCACTATATTAAGTTTAGTTCCACAGTCAACAAGAACCACTTTCTTATCTCCTTTTCCATATTCGACAATCTCTTTACAACTTACTTCTGCAACAAGATTATCATTTTCGGGATTATAAAAACCGGTGTTAACAGCTTTATTACCAGCCTCAATAAAAACAGTATTTTCTCCTGACTCATGATCTTCTTCAAATACAATTTTCCCAAGTAGAGATCCTTCTTCACGAAGAATCTTTGTGAGCTTACGAGTATCTATTCCACAGATGCCGGGAATATTCTCTCTTTTCAGCCATTCTCCAAGGCCCTCTTTGCCGTTCCAGTGAGAATAGTCTTCTGAATAATCTTGTACAATTAACCCTAATGCATGGATGCAATCGGACTCAAAAAAATCGGAAATTCCGTCTGTTTCGCTTTTGGCTGGAACTCCGTAATTTCCGATTATTGGATATGTTAGTGATAAAATCTGTCCTTTGTAGGAGGGGTCTGTCAAGCTTTCGGGATAACCTACCATTGCTGTACTGAAAACCACCTCTCCGGATGTCGGCCTTTCGGCCCCAAACGATTTCCCCTGAAAGACAATCCCGTTTTCAAGGATTAACCGCACCGGTCTTAATCTCTGCATAGTGCGTGCATTATTTATTTGATTATATACTGTATGATATTAGGATACAAAGATAGAAAAAAAATTTGAAGTAATAGATAGTAATAGATATGTAATCGTTATTTAGGAACTCAAAATTTTCTTTATGTAAATGATGATAATTTCAAAGAAAATAGGACATACATTATCCAAAGATGCCTTATACATAGCTTATGTATAGATAAGCTATGTATAAGGCATCTATAAGCGATCTATAAGCAATCTTCAGACGAAATACGATACAGTCTGGTGTCTAGTCCTGAAATATGTTTAGCAGAGTTAAGTAAGGGTAAAGTGTGATGCTTTTTTTGTTAAATCAATTAATATTCCGTATATTACATCCACCTTAATAAATAGAGCACAATTTTGTGCGAAACAATATTATCAGAAATAACGCAATGTCTGTATAAGTGTTTATATAAATATGAAACACCCAAATCTACTAACTAAAGAAGAAAATGAATAAAATTGCACTAATAGGTAATTATCCGCCCCGTATGTGTGGAATTGCCACTTTTACTAACGACCTGCATACGGGTTTAAAAGAAAACGGAGTAACCTCAGCTGTTGTGGCTATGAATGACGGAATTAACCATTACAACTATCCCTCTGATGTTGTTTTTGAAATTGAACAGAATAATATTGCCTCATATATTAATGCGGCCGAATATCTGCATACAAATAAATTTGATGCAATAATATTGCAACATGAATTTGGAATTTTTGGAGGGAAGGATGGTAAACATATCATTCAATTACTGAAAAGATTGCGAATGCCTGTAATTACGACTTTGCATACTATTTTAGATAACCCATCAGAGAACCAGAGCTTTGTTGTAAATGAACTTGCACGACTTTCTAACATGATTGTGAGTATTTCAGCAAAAGGTGTAGATCTACTACGTGAGATTTATGGTGTAGATGATTCAAAAATTGTACATATCCATCATGGTGTGCATGAGATTAAAGATCAGGACTTGACTGGACTTAAGGAGAAGCTGGGTGTTGTGAATAAAAAAGTTTTACTCACATTTGGACTACTATCAAAGAATAAGTCAATTGAGGTTGTCATAAATGCTCTCCCTGATGTGGTTAAAAATTATCCCGATTTAGTTTATATTGTTTTGGGTGCTACTCATCCTCATGTTCTTAAGCATGAAGGGGAAGATTATCGTCATTCTCTTATTAGATTGGTGAAAAAACTTGGGTTGGAGAAGAATGTTCTATTTATTAATCGTTTTGTAAGTAATGAAGAGCTATTCAGCTATCTAAAAATGTGCGATATATATGTAATACCTTATCTGGGTGAAAAACAGATTTCTTCCGGCACTCTTATTTATACTATGGGAGCAGCTAAACCTATTATCTCAACACCTTTTTGGTATGCACAAGAGATGTTGGCAGATAACAGAGGTTTGTTGTTCGATTTTAAAGATTCGGCACAACTTAGCGATAAGATTAACTTACTGCTTGCAGATGATGATTTACGAGAGACTATTGCTAATAATGCTTTTGCTCTTGCAAGGGAGTGTTATTGGTCGGAAATTGGAGCAAAGTATAATGACCTCGCCGGTAAGCTAATTATTGAAGAAGGATTATCTAAAACCGAATATGAACTTGAAGATGAGAGTGAGCTTAAGTTTGAATTTCCTCCCATTAACTTAAATCATATGCAGAATATGACAGATGATACAGGGATGCTTCAGCATGCCAGATACAGCATTCCCAACAGATCACATGGATATTGCACCGATGACAATGCACGTGCTCTGCTACTATCCGTTATGTTGCAGAATGACGTTCAGAATGTTGATGAGTTAAATAGATTGACAAGCATTTATCTTTCTTTCATTGATTACTCTTTTAATCCTGAAAAAAACAAGTTCAGGAACTTTATGAACTATTCAAGGGATTGGCTTGATGAAGAGGGAACTGAGGATAGTAGCGGAAGAGCTATATGGGCCTTAGGTTATACATCAGCATTAACAAATATGAGTAACTTCTTCCTACACTCAAACAATATTTTTAAAATGGGACTTGGAGCTGCAAGGAGATTAACTCACCCCCGATCATTGGCGTATGCATCCTTGGGATTGACCTACCATGCTAAAGCATATCATGAGCCTGAGGTTGTAGGCTTACTTAAAGAAGTTGCCGGAAAGCTATATTCATGGTTTGATAAGACAATTGATAATGATTGGATGTGGCATGACGAAAAGGTGACATACGGTAATAGTAGGATTCCGCAAGCATTAATATTTGCCGGTTGGTATCTAAAAGATGATAAAATGGCTAAAAGGGGAATAAAGATTTTGGATTGGCTTATTGATAAACAGTTTAATGAAGGAATTTTTTCTCCGATAGGAAACAATGGATGGCTTACACCTAATAAGAAAGCACAGTTTGATCAGCAGCCGGTTGAAGCTAGTGGTATGATTGATGCATGTTTGCTAGCTGAATTATACACTAAGGATAAAAAATATGGAAGTTATGCACTTAAAGCTTTTTCATGGTTTACAGGCGACAATGATATTGGGGAATCTCTATATGATTTTTCTACAGGTGGATGCAGGGATGGAATTATGCCAAATGGCGTGAACCTTAATCAGGGGGCTGAATCTACTATTTCATGGTTAATGGCACTTTATAATATCTCACTTTATCTTCGTGAGTCAAAAAAAATAATAAATGATTAATATAAATAAACTACCAATTAGAATTTTACCTTCAGCAGGACGTACACTTGTACGACCTTTTGTTCCGGGTAGTGAATCTCAAATTGAGCATATCCTTTTCAGAATATCTTCTACTTCCAAGGAAAATAGTTGGAGGCTTGTAAACAGATTGCATGATCGTCTCGATATGCCTCATGATATTTCGAAATCAATCTTTTTGCGTCATTACGAAAATATTAAACCTCGAATTCCATCTGATATAGAGCTGACAGAGATAGATAAGCAGTTTATAGGTGCATATTTTACTCAACAATATGCTCTGGAGTCAACAGCTTTGTTTAACCCTTCTATTGTTCCTAACCCTGTTCAGGATAAGGAGGGTGTAATGAAATTTATAATAAGTCTGCGAGCTATAGGGGAAGGTCACATCTCATCTATTACTTTTATGGAAGGAGAAATAGATTCTGAGTTTAATATAACTCTTTATGAAAATTCTCCTGTAGTGTATGAGCCTGAAAGAAAAGATCACATATACAATAAGGATCAGATACTTAAATTAGCAAATGAACTTGAATTGCTATCTGAGTTGAACAGACCTTTATTTGATATTTTACCTAACGAGTTTACTTTTGAAGAGCTTATTTCAACTACAAACAGACTGATTAATAAAAATATTGATGATAATCATAATGAGTTGAATAATGCAATGAATAATATTCGTAGGCTTGCATTATCTAACTTTACTTTATATTTCACCAGCAACAACATTACCGAGCGAGCAATATATCCTGCTTCACCATCTCAAAGCAATGGACTTGAGGATGCTCGTTTTGTGTTATTTAAAAACGATGATGGCAGCTCAACCTACTATGCAACCTTTACTGCTTTTGACGGCAAAAAGATTATGCCGGAAATGCTTCAAACAGACGACTTTAAGGAGTTTAAAGTTTCAGTACTTAGTGGTAAGGCTGCTAAAAATAAAGGTATGGCTCTATTTCCTCGTAAGGTAAATGGGAAGTATATGATGCTGGGGCGACAAGATAATGAGTCGCTTTATATTATGGAATCTGATGACCTATATTTCTGGCAAGACTACCAGCCTCTTTTGAAGCCTAAATACGACTGGGAATTAACTCAGATCGGGAATTGTGGTTCTCCAATAGAGATTGATGAAGGATGGCTTGTAATTACTCATGGAGTGGGACCTGTGCGCACATATTCGCTTGGTGCAGCTTTGCTTGATAAAGAGAATCCTCAAAAAGTGATCGGAAGATTAAGTAAACCACTTTTAACTCCCGGTAAAAAAGAAAGTACAGGATATGTACCAAACGTAATATATACATGCGGTGCTATGGTAATAGACAGAACTCTGATTTTGCCTTATGCAATTGCAGATGTGGTTACTACATTTGCTACTATTAGTGTGGACGAGATTATTAATTCGATGAAGAAAGTAGTATGAAAGTAGCAATGTTAGCACCTATTGCCTGGAGAACACCTCCGGTTCATTATGGCCCTTGGGAACTTGTTACATCACTGTTAACAGAAGAGCTTGTGAAAAATGGTGTTGATGTTACTCTTTTCGCAACGGCCAACTCTATTACCAATGCTGAGTTGAGGGCTGTGAGCCCAATGGGATATGATGAAGATAGAAGTATTGATGCGAAAGTTTGGGAATGTTTGCATATTTCGGAATGTTTTGAAAATGCGGGTAAATTTGATATTATACATAATCAATTCGATTTCCTCCCTTTGACATACTCTAAATTGACAGAAACTCCGGTTGTAACAACAATACACGGGTTTTCTTCACCACGAATTATGCCTGTTTATAAGAAATACAACAACTCTACACACTATGTATCTATAAGCGATGCCGACAGATCGCCGGATTTAGATTATATCGCTACAGTTCATCATGGTATTGATTTAGATCAATTTACATTTAATGCTGAACCTAAAGGTGATTACTTACTTTACTTTGGTAGAGTACATCATGATAAAGGGACAAAAGAGGCAGTAGAAATAGCCCGAAAACTGCGTATGAGGCTTATTATTGCGGGAATTATACAAGACCAAGAGTATTTTAACACTTATGTGAATCCTTTTCTAAAAGAGGGTCAGGTTGAGTATGTTGGGAGTGTGGGACCTGAAAAGCGTGATTCACTTTTAGGTAATGCAAAACTGCTGTTGCATCCTATTAATTTTAGTGAACCATTTGGATTATCCGTCATTGAAGCAATGGCATGTGGAACACCTGTTGTAGCTTTTAATAAAGGAAGTATGCCTGAGTTAATCATAAATGGTTTTAATGGTTTCTTGGTTGAAGATTCAGATGAAGCAATTGAGAAAATAAAAGATATAAATTCTCTTAAACGTGCAGATTGTCGAAAAATTGTAGCCGAAAAATTCTCTAAAGAGGCAATGGCAAAAAAATATATTGAAATATATAATAAAATTCTAAATAGATAGACAAATCTATTTATATTTGTAATAAACAACATTTTATGAATTAAAAGATTATGAAAAACTGGATTGTAGAATCTATTATTTTAGCTGCCGCACTTGTGGCGTTTGGA
>JAQUIZ010000254.1 GCA_028683355.1 Fermentimonas sp. | reverse complement strand
GCTTATCAGATTGAAATCTATTCTGATATATCGGCTTATAACGAAAAAATATGGGACTCTGAGAAAGTTCTCAGCAGTCAAAGTCAAGGTATAAAATCAAATATCGAAAATGTAATTAAACCAGGAGTCAAATACCAATGGCGAGTGCGTGTTTGGGATAATAATGACAGAATCTCTGATTGGAGCGAGTTATACAGCTTTCGGCTTCCACCCGATAATATTGATAATAATGCTGATTGGATAGGTGCGATACGACGTGAAACCTCTAATATACCTGAAGGTAGAACATATCATGGTTTATCTATTAATTCAGAAACAGGCAAAAAGTGGCAGGAGTCTCATCCTCTTTCAAAAAGGAGTATCTATCTTAGAAAAGAGTTCAACAATAACAAAAGAATAAAGGATGCCATTATATATATAAGTGGCTTGGGACATTACGAATTAACATTGAATGGTAAAAAACTTGGTGAATCACAATTTGACCCTATGTGGAGCGATTATGATAAAACTATTTATTACAATTCTTTTGATGTTACTAATCTGTTAGAGGATAATAATGCAATTGGTGTTCTGTTAGGTAATGGTTTTTATAATCAGCAGGGAGGTAGGTATGTAAAGATGCAGGTAAGCTTTGGCCCTCCTACTCTATTTTTTAAAATGAACATCACATATGAAGATGGCTCAATAAAAGAGATCGTATCGGACAAAAGTTGGAAATATTCACTCAGCCCTATAGTGTTTAATGATATGTATGGCGGAGAAGATTATGATGCACGTCTAGAACAAAATGGATGGGATAATTATAGCTTTGATGACTCGCACTGGATGCCGGTTGTAGTTCAGGAAGCTCCTAAAGGCAAGTTGACTCCACAAATAACGTATCCCATTAAGTCAATGGAAATATTCCCGGCAGAATCTGTAAAAAGAGTAAGTAGCTCTTATGTTTACGATATGGGCCAAAATTTATCAGGGTTCCCAAATATAAAAGTGAAAGGCAATAAAGGTGACAAAATAAGATTAATACTTGGAGAAAACATTTATGAGGATGGTTCTGTAAATCAATCACAATCAGGAAGTCCATACTATTTTGAATATATACTTAAAGGTGGGGAAGAAGAAATATGGCAACCTCGTTTCTCTTTTTATGGCTACAGATATATTCAGGTTGATGGGGCAAAGCCTCCAAAAGATTCTGATATGTCTGTAAATAACAATGACGAGCGAGATATCCCTGAAATATTAAACATTGAGTCGCTGTTTGTATATAATTCCAATCCACAAACTTCAACATTTAATTGTTCTAATGAGATTTTCAATAATACTCACCGGCTTATTGTAAACGCAATGAAAAGCAATATGCACGCTGTGTTTACTGATTGCCCCCACAGAGAAAAACTTGGTTGGCTGGAACAGGTTCACCTAAATGGTCCCGGATTATTTTACAATTTCGATCTTACAACTTTCGCACCAAAAATCATGCAAGATATTCGTGACTCACAACTTCCAAATGGCTTAGTTCCTGATATTGCGCCTGAGTATGTAATTTTTGAAGGAGGTTTCAGAGATTCTCCTGAGTGGGGAAGTACATCTGTAATTCTTCCTTTTATGTATTATCAGTTCTATGGCGACAATTCGCTTATAATAGAATATTATGATGTCATGAAAAGATATGTTGATTACTTAACTTCTACTGCAGATAACCATATTGTTTCTCATGGACTGGGAGACTGGTGCGACTACAGGGAAGATAAACCTTATGGTGTTTCTCATAATACGCCTGTACCATTGTCTGCAACGACTCATTACTATATGGTTGTTGATTACCTGCTGCAAGCAGCAGAAATAACAGGAAATGAAGAGGATATAATACATTACACTAAATTAAGGAGTAATGTAAAAGATGCTTTTAATAAGAAATTCTTTGACGAGAACAACATGTATTACGGCACCGGTAGTCAAGCATCTAACGCTATGCCACTTTTTGCAGGTCTTGTTGAGTCTCAAAATAGAGAAGCAGTTTTAAATAGTTTGGTTAAAAATATTGAGGAAAGAGGATTCAGACTCTCTACCGGAGATGTGGGTAACCGATATCTTTTTCAAACTCTAGCCGATAACGGATTAAATGAAATAATGTATAAGATGCATAATCATGAAGAGGTTCCCGGATATGGATTTCAGCTGCAATTTGGAGCAACAACTCTAACCGAGCTATGGGATCCGAGAGCCGGTGCTTCTTGGAATCATTTTATGATGGGCCAGATAGAAGAGTGGTTTTTCAAATCCTTAGCCGGAATAAGATCTGAGGAAAATAGTGGATTTAAGGAAATAATTATTGCACCTCAACCTGTAGGTGATTTAAAATTTGTTGAAGCATCATACGAAACTTTATACGGTAAAATAGCTGTGGATTGGAAAAAACAGGATAATGTTTTCATTCTTAATGTATCTATACCAGCTAATTGTACGGCTAAAATTTATATGCCAAATGAGAAAGAATATAAAGCAGTAGGCAGTGGAAATTACACATTTACAAAATAAATGTAATGCTTTTTAAGTTATTTTTCCCATCTTTGGTAAAGTAAACTTAAAAAATAAAATCATATGAAACACTTTTTAGTTTTAATTCTGCTATTTATTCCTTTTGTTAATTCACTTGGACAAAATAACACTGTTAATAAAGAAGGAAAAATCAATGTTATCGTAATAGGTGCACACCCTGATGATGCGGATGGTTC
>JAQUIZ010000253.1 GCA_028683355.1 Fermentimonas sp. | reverse complement strand
CACGGTTCCGATCACCGCTGTCTTCTCAAGCAACTGGAACCAACATGGAAATGTACAGATCGAAGAGCAAACAATGTATGCGGGCTGGCGGTTGAGGATGAGAAGAGGCCGCCGGTTAAGTGCATGGATATTGGGGGGTAAAATGAGTTTTGAGGCACAAGATCTGATAGAACAGGCAATAAAACGGCATGGAGATCGAATCTGTGTTAATTGGTCGGGCGGCCGTGACAGCACTGCGGTCCTCCACATGGCCCTTAAAATAAATCCCCGCATAAAAGTTATTTTTGGGAATACTCTGTGCGAATCGGGGGAGACGTGGGCATATATTCGGAAACTTTACAGGGAGTGGGAAATAAACCTTTTTATGACAACACCGGAAAAAACATTCTGGCAATGCGCAGACGAATATGGGCTTCCAAAAGTCAGAAATTCGGACAGTGACTGCCGCACCCCAAAATGTTGTTATTTCCTAAAAGAAAAGCCAATTGATGATATGAAAAAAAGGTTGGGGGTCACAGCATATTTCACCGGCCTAATGAAAGACGAATCACATCAGCGTTTTCTTACGCTTTCACGATATGATCGACCCGGGCAATCGCAGGACGAAATATCCTTCTGCGCGCAGAGATATTATAAGAAAAGTACAAACGAGTGGGCATATCACCCTATTGCAAACTGGTCGTCGGAAGATATTGATCGTTATTTTAAAGAGAATGATCTGCCCGTTAATCAGTTCTATGTAAAATGGGGCGGGATTTATAAAAGATCCGGATGTCTTCTTTGCACTGCATATCTCTCGTGGGAAAATAAATTAAAAATTTCACATCCGTACGCTTATAAAAGGCTGAAAGCGCGGAAATTGGCAGAACAAGAAAACAGATTTCACGACCCCGGAAAATTAGGAATGTGGGTTTAAATGTCCAACCGGTTTGCCGCTCAAATGACATGCGCAGTTTGTGGGGCCCGGCTTCCGGTCCTGAAGAATCGGCAGGAATACCTGGATAAGCACTGTGCCTGTATGCTGCCCGATGGAAGTATGCGATATTATTGTCCGGGAACACGGCACACTCCCGAAGAGATCTCCGATGCCATTTCAGGGGTTCCTCGGTTCACAACCGGCCGGGTACTCAAGGATCGGCAACAATTAGTTTGATTCTATTCGCCAACATTTTACTTTTTGTTAGTTTAAATTTACTTAATAGTACATACATGTCCTATTTTTCTTTAATTATTTCACGTCTGATTATCCGAGGTGAATTATCCATACACGTATGGATTATTGTTTCCGATCTGCTCGAAAAGTGTCCCATAAAAAAATCTGTAAAAAAGTGTCCTGTTGTAAGATGGACTTTATTATTATATAAAGCAATCGTTTGGAGTTTTCAGAAAAACGGATTTGGGAATTAATTATCCATACATGTATGGATCAATACCGTCTGTATCTACCCCGTAGAAATTAACCAAATAATAGTACATCCATGTCCTATTAGGAAAGTATATAAGTCAAAATACTAATAATAAGTGTAATGAAGCAGAAAAGAACGAAACCTCTACCGGTGGTCTGTAACCACTGCAAGTATGTTTGGAGCACACAATCAACGATGCTCTTTGTATCGTGTCCAAGGTGCGGGGGAAAAGTCCGGGTGACCGACAATGAAACCGGGCCCGCGTCCTAGGGCCACGGCTCCGAAATCAATCCACATCGCATTCACGGACAAAGAACGGGCGATCCTCAACAAAATGGGAAGTGGGGATGTAAAATCCAAGATACGGGCCCTGATCCTGTTGGAGGCAGAACGACAAAAACCGAAATCAAAAGAAGAAGCAATGGAACGATATCTCGGAAAACGGGAAAATGCCCTCAGACTGAACCGAGAAGTGTTCGGGGAAGAAACGCAACTAAAAGAAATGGGATGGACTGAAGAAGAAATCCAATTGAGGAAAGAGGAACAAAATGCCACGAGTTGACGAAGATGGAAACCTGGAATTTCATCCGCTGGAACTGCCGCCGGATTATCGATTGCCTGAGATGGATCGCAGCAACACGCTCCTACGGAAGAAAGCGGTTTTTCCGAAAAGCATTCGAAAATGCAAGACCTGCGGAAAGGACTTTGAATTGACCGGAGAATATGATCCGGACAACAAGGCACACGATCTTTGCGATGATTGCTTGCTCAATCTGCCGCCGGACCCGAACCAGAAGTACCCGGCACGCACTTATCAGCTAGAACAGGACGGCGGTACTTCGCTGACTGAGGAGGAATTATGAGCGATCCGCGTGTAGAATCCTGCATGTACCGGGGAAAATCCGACTCTGGGAAAATAACGTGTACCTATGTGGGCCGGCCATATTACTTCTGCAAAACAAACCGGCAGGATAATGTGTGCCCTATCGGCCTTACAACCACATATGACGATCCCGAGCCGAAGCCAGAACGCCCGTTTACGTCCTCAATCGAGGAAAGGATCCGGTTTTTCCGCGAGCACCACGAAACGGACCGGTGGAACCTCAAAGACCGCACCGATTCTTACCTTCTGTATTATCAACTTGACGTGTTGCAATTCCGGTATTTTGAACTCGCTCTGGTACTATCCTGTGTTGGAAAATACAAGGAATCCCATTATGCGTGGGCGAAACACGACGCGTACAACGCAGTGATCCACGATCTGTTTCCTTATCGTGACGGCAGCGGGAACCGCTTGAGCGACGAGTACCGGAAAGTTCAAAAGGAATTAAAAAA
>JAQUIZ010000252.1 GCA_028683355.1 Fermentimonas sp. | reverse complement strand
TCAAGGTAAACTTGCCTTTATGATCACTGGTAGCAAGTATCATGCAAGCCATCAAACTATTCTTGTAGCAATTGACCATGCTATCGGTATAAGGGGCGACTTTTATTGGGTTTTTAGCACCTTCCCAGGTGGTCTCAATCCACAATAATGGTTTAGCTGGAAGAGATTCTTCCACCCTCGGTAACAGAAGATCAGCATAATCTTCGTAAGTAGTTAGTGGTACTACGCTCCGAAACTCATCTACAGTGGTCGGGTTTTTCCCCTTCATAATACGTCTGCCCAATTCACAATTGGAATAAAGTTCAATTTGTTCGAGCATAAGACGATTTTGTATTTCCATATATTGAGGCAACGAAAGATCCAGGAAGCCGCAATACTCCTGCCAAATCTCATCATATTGCTTTCTTCGGAGTTTCTGGTCCAAATTCATCGGAGAACCCCCATATTGCATCCTTTAGACATATATTTGTATCTACACAAACCAAAGCATACTTGCATAACCCCTGGATGGGCTTTCCAGTAAACATCATCAGTTCGATCTTTAAGTAAAATAAGATAATATGTATTTTTATTTCATTATATATAACGACACTTCGATAAAACTAGCATATTACATCCCATAATATTTTTCAACAGAAATCGTAAATTTTACCAAATCTCTGACGCCGATTATTGTCAGTTTTCTCCATCGATATGATTATTTTTTTGCTATTGCGCTAACAATGCAATATTTGTCGATAACCTTTTCCCATTCTATCGATATAAAATTAGATTGTTCAAGGAGCACCTTAAACTCTCTTTCTGAGTATATCTTTACGTCTCCCTCCAGGTTTAAGGGGGATTTCAGGCAAAGATTGATGATAAATCTTTTTGTATCCGACCACCATGGATCGGCAATTATCAATTTGCCTTTTGGTTTTAAGACACGTTGCATTTCCATTAGCACTTTTAAAGGCTCAGGAAAATGATGAAATGATAAGTTGCATATGACTAAATCAAAATAATTATCAGGCCACGGCAGACAATCAGCATCTCCTAAAATTAATTGGACCTTGTCCTTCAACCTTTCAGTAGCCTTTTCTAACATCTTGGCCGAAAAATCAATTCCACAGGCTTGAATACTTTCATTGCCATCGATTATCATTGAAAGCATTTCACCTGGGCCACAACCTACATCTAATACTGAATCGAATGAAAATTGGCTGATTTTTTCAATAATTCCCGCATACATTAACCTGGAATACTTCCCGTCACAGGTATTAAAGTAGTCCTTCGCTATTTTATCGAAATTCCTTTTGCTCTTCGCTTTATATTTATTAATCCTATGACTCATAACAGTCCCTCACACGTCTATTGGAGTAGCTATATAGAATTCAAAACAAAATCTTGGTGGGTCATAACTATAAACAGCCATTTAGTGTTTGCGTAATGACAAATAATTTCTAATGCTGTCAGCATTCGGAATTATGAATGGCACCCTTTCCTGATAAGGTTGATAACCTGTTAACATTTGGGGAAATATAAAGCGATCTTGAACAAAAACGTACAAAACATTCATTGCGTTCCAAACTAGAGCCGCCCCAAGCATCATAACTTTAGCAGAGGCCAGTCCAAGAAAAACATAAAAAAGGAAAACCCATATAACACCCGGATGACGGCAAAGAGCATACACCCCTGTATCAACAACTGTGTTTTCCTTTTCTAACTCCTGATAGGTTTTTGCAAACGGTAATGCCAAAAACAAGCAGTATAACATAAGAAGTAATGATAACAATGACATCAATCCAAAAAACCATCGCAAATAAATAGACACATAGAAACTTTCAAAATCACCAAATAGGATAGCAACGGTTGAGATGCCTAAAACAACTATACCGATCGGGAAGAATAGATTAAATATTTTGTTAAAAAGTATTATTTTATTGAGGTCAAATATCACCAAGAAAACAAAGGCCAGGCAACCTAATATCATATAAATCAAATTTCGACACCAATCCTGTTAATTTCCCCAATGTTAACATATTTTATGGTAATTATCTACGCGGAATTATCCGATGTTCCCTATATTTTAAGGTTATCCGATCCAACTGGCCTTACACAAATATAACTAAGTCCCGTGGCAGGTTGAAATCTCAGCTTTTAATTCATCTAGATTTTATCTAAGTTCGTCTAAATTTCATTTCAAGTCATATAAAGTCTATCTGAAAATCATCCGATTTTTAAAAATTCTAGTAGTTTATTAGTATAATGCAGGAAAAAACTAATGATAATTTACCTATGTTATGTTTACATAGGTAAATTATAGCTATATACTACCTATATGAAGGAGGCATGTGTAGTGAACGAGTATGAATTACCTATGTTACCACCCGATGCTGAGCTGGAAACAAAACCTGTTTTGAGACAATTGGCCAGGTCCAATAGAGCCTTGGCAGAGCTGAAAGGATACGCTACTACCATACCTAACAAACACATTCTGCTCAATGCTGTAACCATTAATGAAGCCAAAGATAGTTCCGCTCTTGAAAACATTATTACTACTCATGACGAATTATATCAAGCTATGAGTCAGTCCGGATACAAAAATTCTGCCACCAAGGAAGTTGTAAGCTATCGCAGCGCACTTTGGTATGGTTATGAACAGGTCAAGCAACGTAAAATGCTCACCACCAATATGATTATTGATATTCAATCCCATATTGAAAACAATCGTGCCGGCATTCGCAAATTACCTGGCACCGTATTAA
>JAQUIZ010000093.1:10052-11579 GCA_028683355.1 Fermentimonas sp. | reverse complement strand
CAGGTAGCACTTCTTCTAATCAATATGCTGCGCTACAAAGGTATACCGGCACGCTGGCAGAGCGGTTGGATGACTCACCCCGGCGAAGTTAATCTTCATGACTGGGCTGAAGTTTATTTTGAAGGTGTAGGCTGGATTCCGGTAGATGTATCATTTGGCCGGGGAGAGCCGCTTAAAAATGAAACAGGCAGGAGTTTCTTTATGTCTGGGATAGACTCATACAGGTTGTATATAAATAACGACTTCTCCGGCAAGTTTAACCCGGTAAAAGAATTTCCAAGGAGTGAGACTATAGATTTCCAGCGGGGTGAAGTTGAAACTACTAAAGAGAATCTATACTTCGATAGATGGAATTATAAAATGGAAGTTATATCACAGGTAAAGATTGAAAATAAATAAGGCTACAGAAATGAATATAAATGAACTTGGATTTCTTCGGGTTGCAGCTTCTGCCCCTAAACTGAAAGTGGCTGATTGCGACTTCAACACAAATGAAATGAAGTCGGTGATAGAGATGGCACTAAATGAGGATGTACAGATTCTCTGCTTTCCTGAACTAAGCATTACCTCCTATAGTTGCGGTGATCTCTTTTTTCAGGAAACACTGCAAAAGAAGGCTCTGTCATCTCTGATCAGTCTATCCGAGTTTGTGATAGATAAGAAGAAAATCATTGTAATAGTTGGACTGCCTCTTAAGATTAAAAACAGTCTGTTTAATGTGGCAGCTGTTCTTTCGAGTGATGGCATTGTCGGAATCGTTCCTAAAACGTATTTGGCCAACAGCAACGAATTTCAGGAGAAAAGGTGGTTCACCCAGGGAACCGGAACAGGTGAATATTCTGTAGAGATAAACAACGAAAGCATACCCATATCATCTGAAGGAATGATATTTACCACTCCTTATGGAAATTTCGGAATTGAGATATGCGAAGATTTATGGACACCTCTGCCACCCTCTTCTGAACCTTTTATGCAGGATGCTGATATTATATTTAATCTTTCGGCAAGTAATGAGCTGGTTGGAAAATACAAATACCGTAAATCACTCGTTCTGCAGCAATCAGCAAGATGTAGTTCAGCATATGTATACGCTTCTGCAGGAGTTGGTGAGTCAACAACCGATCTAGTATTTTCAGGAGCATGTATCATAGGGGAGAATGGCAGACTGCTTGCAGAGTCGAAACGATTTTCATTCGACAGTGAGATCATTATCGCTGATATTGATATTACGGCTCTGCGCCACGATAAACTGGTCAATACAAATGTTATTTCTTCAGCTTCAGGATTTGCAACTGAAATTGAATGTTTGACTGAACCTATTTATCCGGACAAGATGTACCGTAAATTTAATCCTCATCCATTTATACCTTCTAAGGAAGAAGAGAATGACAGTTTCACAGAACTTTTTAATATACAGACACATGGGCTTGCCAAAAGATTATTGCATACAGGAGTTGATAAAGCTGTAATTGGAATTTCGGGCGGACTTGATTCAACACTGGCACTCCTTGTAGCTGTAAAGACTTT
>JAQUIZ010000093.1:0-9952 GCA_028683355.1 Fermentimonas sp. | reverse complement strand
AACTTTTTAATATACAGACACATGGGCTTGCCAAAAGATTATTGCATACAGGAGTTGATAAAGCTGTAATTGGAATTTCGGGCGGACTTGATTCAACACTGGCACTCCTTGTAGCTGTAAAGACTTTTGATCTGCTGGGCTATTCACGTGAAAATATTCATGGAATAACAATGCCCGGCATGGGAACAACCAGCAGAACATATACAAATGCTGTGTCACTTATGAAATCATCCGGAGTAACGGTTAAAGAGATATCGATCACAGATGCGGTTATGCAGCATTTTGATGATATTGGTCACGACCCGGCCAAGCATGATGTTACATACGAAAACAGTCAGGCAAGAGAGCGCACTCAGATTCTGATGGATTATGCAAATAAAGTAGGAGGACTGGTAGTAGGAACAGGAAATATGTCCGAGCTTGCATTAGGATGGGCAACCTACAATGGAGATCATATGTCGATGTACGGAGTAAACAGTGGTGTTCCTAAGACGTTAGTATCTTCCTTGGTACACTGGATTGCCGACACTCAACTTGATAAAGCCTCTGGTAAAATCTTACATGATATTCTTGACACACCCTTCAGCCCTGAATTGCTTCCGGCAGACAAAGAAGGTAAGATTGCTCAAAAGACAGAACATTTTGTGGGCCCTTATGAACTGCATGATTTCTTTCTTCATCGAATGATTCGATATGGCGACAGACCAAAACGCATATTGTTTATGGCAATTCATGCTTTTGAAAAAAAATATTCCAGTGAAGAAATCCTGAAATGGCTAAAGGTATTCTATAAAAGATTCTTTGCCCAGCAATTCAAACGTTCATGTATGCCCGACGGTCCAAAAGTGGGAACTGTCAATCTTTCCCCACGTGGTGCATGGCGAATGCCAAGTGATGCAGTTGTAAAAATATGGACAGATGAATTAGTGTAAATTATATTGGCTATAAAATTAAATCTTCATGCAACAACTTATACAACTATTTTCTGATCTTACAGGTAAAACAAATCCTGCTATTGAAGCATTGCCTACTTCAGGCTCTAACCGTAAATATTACAGGCTTCAAAGCGATAACATCTCATTAATTGGCGTTCATGGAGAGTCGATAGAAGAAAATCATGCTTTCATATGTTTGGCAAGACATTTTCGCGATAGAGGTTTGAATGTACCTGAAGTACTGGCTGTCTCGGACGATGAAATCTTTTATCTTCAACAGGACTTAGGCGATACTATATTGTTTGACTTTATCAAGGGAGGCAGGTTAACAGGAGTTTTTAGTCACCAGGAGAAAGAACTACTACATAAAACAATATCTGCTTTGGCAGATTTCCAGGTAAAAGGAGCACAGGAGCTTGATTTCAATGTATGTTATCCTCTTTCTGATTTTAATAACCGTTCGGTGATGTGGGATCTGAACTACTTTAAGTATAGTTTTCTTAAAACAACAGGTATGGATTTCAGAGAAGACCTGCTTGAAAATGATTTTGAGAAACTTGCAGGTATACTTTTGGAAGATAAGTCGGACACTTTCATGTATCGCGATTTTCAGTCCCGTAACGTAATGCTTGTAGACAACACCCCTTACTTCATTGACTTTCAGGGCGGCAGAAAAGGCCCGATCTACTACGACGTTGCATCTTTCCTATGGCAAGCTAAAGCAAATTTCCCTTCAGAGCTAAGAGAAGATCTTATTAAAACATATGTTGCATCTCTAAGTAAATATAAACAAGTTAATGAAACTGAATTCCATAATCGTCTGCGTCAATTTGTACTTTTCAGAACACTTCAGGTGCTAGGGGCTTATGGTTTCAGAGGTTACTTTGAGAAGAAGCCTCATTTTATACAAAGTGTTCCTTTCGCTCTGAACAATCTGCGTGAACTGCTTAGTGAGAGATTCAGTGAATATCCCTATCTTGAGACAATACTCCGGGAGATGGTTAATCTGCAGCAATTTGCCGACACCAGGAAGCGTGAGCTTGAGGTCAGGGTTTACAGTTTTGCATATAAAAAAGGCATTCCGAATGATGTCTCAGGCAACGGTGGAGGCTATGTGTTTGATTGCCGTGCCATAAACAACCCCGGGAAGTTTGAAAGATATAGTAATGTGACGGGACTGGATGAACCTGTTATTAAATTCCTGGAGGATGATGGTGAAATGGTGGATTTTTTAGATAACATTTATCCTTTAGTTGACAGGCATGTAAAGCGTTATATGGAAAGGAACTTTACAAACCTGATGATCTCTTTTGGGTGTACCGGGGGACAGCACCGTTCTGTTTATGCAGCACAGCATGTGGCTGAACATATTCATAAGAAATTTGGTGTAAAGGTATCATTAGTACATCGTGAACAGAATTTTGAACAGGAATTTAAGTAGCCCGAAATAAAACATTTCATGAAAGCAATGATTTTTGCAGCCGGTCTAGGCTCTCGCCTTAAACCGATAACCGACACAATGCCCAAAGCTTTGGTATCGGTTGGAGGAAAGCCTTTATTGCAACATACTATAGAAAAACTCAAATTAGCCGGATTTAACGAGATTATTATTAATATTCATCACTTCGGAGAACAGATAATAGATTTCGTGAAGTCAAATAATTATTTTGACATACGAATTGAATTCTCAGATGAACGTGAAAACTTACTTGATACCGGAGGAGGTATAAAAAAAGCTTCTCACTTTTTCGATGATGACAAACCCTTTCTAGTACATAATGTTGATATTCTTTCAAATATTGATTTGAAAGATCTTTACAGTTACCATATAAACAATAAGTCTGTTGCAACACTTGTTTGCAGTGACCGAAATACATTGCGATACCTTTGTTTCGATAAAGATAATTTTCTGAGAGGGTGGATCAATAAGAAAACAAGAGAGATAAAATCACCTGTCCCTAACTTTAAACCTGTACTGTATAATCATCTTGCATTTTCCGGAATCCATATAATTAGCCCATTCATCTTTAGCCATATGCAAAACATGACAGACAGATTTTCTATTATAGATTTTTATCTGTCGATATGCGATCATGAGAAAATCTCATGTTATTCTGCCAAAAACAGCCAGATGATTGATGTAGGTAAACTGGAGTCGTTACTACTTGCAGAAAACTTTCTTTCTGAATCCGGACTTTAAAAAGATGTGTTTAGACGAGTGAACTAAGATCTAGTTAACGACATCAAAAACTGATTGTATTTTTGTTTACCAGACTAAAAAAATCTTTAACCCTAAAGATTTCACCTCCTTGTTGTTAATATTAGTTAATCAAATCAAACTATTTAAACATGCACTTGTATTCTTAATTTTATTGTGTTTATTTTGTTATATATTTAAACATTTAATTATGTTTTCGTGTTTTGCGCAGTTTGTTTATTATATAAAGCGTGTTTTTATTAGACCCTTATTAAGATAAAACTTTAAAGATATGTTGGATTACAGTGAATTAAAAAATCAATACAAGTCTGAGCTTCTGGAAAACGTTGTGCCTTTCTGGTTATCTAAATCTCAAGATGAGGAATTTGGGGGTTACTTTACATGTCTTGACAGAAAAGGTGATGTTTTTGACACAGATAAATTCGTATGGTTACAAGGAAGAGAGGTTTGGCTATTCTCTATGCTTTACAATAAAGTAGAGAAAAGAAAGGAGTGGCTCGACTGTGCCATTCAGGGTGCTGAATTCTTGAAAAAATATGCTCATGATGGAGATTACAATTGGTATTTTTCACTCACTCGTGAAGGTAAGCCACTTGTAGAGCCATACAATATTTTCTCATACACTTTTGCCACTATGGCATTTGGCCAGTTAAGCCTGGCCACCGGTAACAAGGAATATGCTGATATTGCAAGAAAAACATTTGATAAAATTATATCAAAACGAGACAATCCTAAAGGCATATGGAATAAAGCTTATCCCGGTACGAGAAACTTAAAATCATTTTCACTTCCAATGATCCTCTGCAATCTTACTCTTGAGATTGAACATCTGCTAGAGAAAGACATTATTGAAAAAATGATGAATGACTGTATCCATGAAGTAATGGATGTGTTTTTGCGTCCTGAACTCGGAGGAATCATCGTTGAAAATTTAAATGAAGACGGAACTTTATCTGATACATTTGAAGGCAGATTAGTGAGTCCGGGACACGGGCTCGAATCAATGTGGTTTATAATGGATCTTGGAGTACGTCTTAATAGGAAGGATCTGATTGAAAAAGCTGTAGAGACAACATTAATATTAATGGACTATGGCTGGGATAAAAAACATGGTGGTATATTCTATTTTATGGATCGTAAAGGCTTCCCGCCTCAGCAGTTGGAGTGGGATCAAAAGCTCTGGTGGGTTCATATTGAAGCATTAATATCTCTTCTCAAAGGTTATGAATTAACAGGCTCAGAGGATTGTTTAAAATGGTTTGAAAAGCTGCATGACTATACCTGGACTCGTTTTAAAGATCCTGAATATCCTGAATGGTGGGGCTATCTTAATAGAGAAGGAAAAGTTTTACTTGACCTCAAAGGTGGTAAATGGAAAGGATGTTTTCATGTACCCAGAGGTCTGTATCAGTGCTGGCAGACATTAGAAAGGATTAATAGTAAATCGAATAGAGTTTTAGGAAAAGAACATATATCTGCGTGATATGATATTTGCTTACTATTTTTAAAGGATTAAAATTAGCTTTTAGATATTCAAGTTCTTGTTAAGATTACAAGCATCAGATCAATAATTTATAGAATAAATATCAAGAGAAAAGGGAGCACTCGTTCTGAGCAAAAAAATCATGTTAGAAGAAACACAAAGGATTATTATCTTTGAATATTATTAATCAGTTAATCATTGCTTTATGAACTATTTGCAAAAAATATTTACAATTCTCTTTTTATCACTCACATTTGCTGCTGCACTTTCAGCTCAAAATGTCAGTCACTCTACATTTTATTATCAAAGAGTTTCATTATTTGAAAAACTGCCTACTTCTAATGAAGACATAATTTTTCTGGGAAATAGTATTACCAATGGCGGTGAATGGGCAGAGCTGCTAAATGATAATATAAAGTCTGATTCCCCAAATACCTCTATTTACATTCAAAGCATCCTCCCTGTCAATGAATCTTTTGGAATGTTTAATGGTCATACTCAGCACAAAAATATCATAAAACCGTTAAATGAGAGACTGGAATGCCTGGCAGATAAAAAAAGTGTGAGATTTGTAGATCTTTACAGCCATTTTATAAGACCGGGTACCCACAGCTTAGACACAAAATACACAAATGATGGGCTGCACCTTATGGGTGAGGGGTATTTAAAATGGATCGAACTGATAAAACCATACATTTATGAGTGATACATCTGATAAAAGGAAGAATAAGATAAATCATCGTGATAAAGTAGTAATGATATTATCACTTTTCCTATTATTTTCCATTTCGACGATTTTTAGCCAGACTGTAAAAGTTGCCTGTGTGGGTAATTCGGTTACTTTTGGTATGGGAATTAAGAACCCTGACGAAAGATACCCTGCACAATTGCAAGTAATGCTTGGTGATGAGTATGAGGTAGGTAACTTTGGTCATAGTGGAGCTACCTTGCTTAAAAACGGGTACAGACCTTACTGGGACTTACCTGAATTTAAGGAATCACTCGATTTTAAGGCTGATATTGTCATTATACATCTGGGACTAAATGATACTGATCCAAGGGCATGGCCTAAATATCGTGATGAATTCGTACGAGATTACATTAACCTTATTGACACTTTTAAAAGTGTTAATCATGCAGCTGAGGTTAAAATCAGCAGGCTTACACCTATCTTTACAGGACATTCTCGTTTTGAATCTAGTACGAGAGAATGGTACTGGCAGGTTCAAGATGCGATTGAAGTTATTGCGAAAATAAGTGATGTGGAATTGCTTGACTTGCATGCACCACTTCACAAACGACCTGATCTTTTCCCTGATAATCTGCATCCCACGGGGGATGGTGCAAAAATAATAGCAGAGACAGTATATGGTGCTATAACAGGGGATTATGGCGGATTAAAACCGTCATCGATCTTTACAAGCGGAATGGTGCTACAGCGAAATAAACCTATTAAATTCTGGGGTACTGCAAACGCTAATGAAACAGTTGAAATAGATTTCAATAATCATAAAAAATCTGCTGCCGTAAATAGTTCCGGCAATTGGGAGATTGAGTTCCCATCTTTACAGGCAGGAGGACCATATAACGTAACATTTTCAAGTGAGGGCGAAGCTATTACCATGAATGATATTCTTATTGGTGACATATGGCTATGCTCAGGTCAGTCGAATATGGAGTTCAGGCTTAATCAGGCTTATACCGCTTCAGAAGATATCAAGGATGCAGATCTTCCAGAAGTAAGACTGTTTAACATGCAGCCGGTTGCATATACAAATAATGTCGCATGGGACAAAGAAACGCTGGAAAAAATAAATCGACTTCAATATTTCACCGAAACCGAATGGAAAAGAACTACGCCTGAAACAGCAAAAGACTTCTCGGCTGTCGCTTATCATTTTGGCAAAAAAGTATATCAGGAGACAGGTGTACCAATTGGACTTATACTCAATGCTGTAGGCGGATCCCCTGCTGAATCATGGATTGATCGTTACACACTGGAGCATCATCCGCGACTTGTTGGAATGTTTCGTAACTGGAAAAATAATGACTATATAAATCCATGGTGCAGAGAAAGGGCAAATAAAAACAGTGAGCTGTCTTACAACCCATTACAGCGCCATCCTTATCAACCATCTTATCTATATGAAGCCGGCATTCAGGACATCACAAAACTTAATATCACAGGTGTAATATGGTATCAGGGAGAATCAAATGAACAGAATGTTGAATTACACGAAGTGATATTCCCTACCCTGGTGGAAAGCTGGAGAAATGCCTGGAACAACGACTTGCCTTTTTATTATGTACAACTATCAAGTATGGCTGTAGGCAGAGAAACATGGGGCCATTTCAGAGATAGTCAGCGCCGACTCATGTACGAAATACCAAATAGTGGAATGGCTGTCTCTTCAGATCTTGGCGACAGCACAGATGTTCACCCGCGTGAAAAGAAACAAATCGGGGAACGACTTGCACGCTGGGCGTTATATAATACATATGGAGCTACTGATATTATACCTTCCGGTCCATTATTTCATGATTTCTTTGTAGAAAATGAGATTGCTTACCTCTCATTTGAGTATGCCGAAGGGTTAAAAACATCTGATGGAAAACCTCCCAGATCATTTGAGATAGCTGAGTTCCCGGGAATGTTTTATCCTGCTACTGCAGAAATAGAAGGAGGTGTAGTTAAAGTGTCATCAGCAAAAGTAAAAACTCCCAGATATGTACGTTATGGGTGGAGTTCTTATTCAGATGGTAACCTTGTAAATATTGAAGGATTACCGGCATCAACATTTTCAACACAATACTAATAAAAACTCCAATTGTATGATATATAACAGAGGACTGATATTAACTTTTTTACTGAGCGGACTATTTTCACTTCTGCTTGCAGAGACATCTCAAACAGACAGAGTAATATGGGAACCGGAAGTAATAGGTATCCCTCCAAGTGATGCATACATTGGTCTATCACTTCTTGAGACAGATGAAATCAGGCATTATAATTATGGTGAACAAGCAGATGAAGGTTCGTTTTATCTTTCAAGCAAAGATAAGGGACTAACATGGACTAAAGTAAATATCCCAGATAATATCCCTTTTGCTGATACTCGCAGTCCCATTAGTGGTGAATATTTAAGATTAATCTCTTCACCGGGTATGGGCACCTATGCTATACGCACTAATGGCGGACTTAACGGGGGAAGAGAGCTCATTAAGGTGTCCGACTCTATGGGCATCATGTTAAAGCCACCGGTTTTTATAAGAAATGGCAAGCGTGTAGTTGTTGCGGGACATTATGGACTACAAAGAGGGCTTCCCAGAGCATGTTTTACATTTATTTCTGATGACGATGGCCGCACTTGGAAACGCTCATCACTTGTCACAACACCCGATCATCAGGGAGGTGGTTTTCACAACGGTATCCGCTGGAATCACGGCGCAGCAGAACCTACTGTAATTGAGCTGAAAGACGGACAGTTGTGGATGATTATTCGCACTTCTCAGGATCATCACTTTCAGTCATTCTCAAATGATGGCGGTGAAACATGGAGCGATGCTACCCCCTCTCCTTTTTATGGTACAATCACAATGCCTACTATTGGCAGGTTAAAGGATGGTAGAATACTTTTTCTTTGGTCGAACACCACTCCACTACCCGAAGTAAATAATACTACGGGAGTATGGGATGATGTTTTCACCAACAGAAATGCTATACATGCTGCCGTATCTTCAGATGAAGGTAAGAGCTGGCAGGGCTTTCGTGAATTATATATTGATCCAAGACGCGATGCTGAAGACTTCGGAACTACTCCCGGTATAGATAAGAGTGTACACCAGAGTCAGTTTATAGAGGTTGATTCAGGTGAAGTCTTAGTGTCACTGGGACAACATCCCTTACACAGGGTTATGATACGCTTTAATGTAGATTGGCTATATGAAAAAGAGCGTTTTTGTGATTTCTCTGATGGACTTGATCAATGGAGTGTGTTTAACTACTACAAAGGTATAGTGGGACATTGCGGATATAACCGTACTCAGGGATGTAGTTTAGAAGATGGGAAGTTATTGGTAAGATATATAGAAGATGATTCGCTACTTACTTCTGTAAGGGGTGCAGTGTGGAATTTTCCTGCATTTCATAAGGGAAAGCTATCTTTATCTGTGAAATTCAATGACCTAAATACTAAAGGTGAGCTTATCCTCAACGATCGGTGGTTTAATCCAACTGATACTACAGCAGTACATTTTGCCCCTTTTAGTCTTACTTTAAATACAAAGAAGTTAAAAATAAAAGATACTAAAGCACATCTAATAGAAATTGAGTGGGACCTCAAAAAAGCAAAACCTACTGCCGTGGTTTATGTAGATAAGCGAAAAAGAGCAACACTTCCTCTTTCTAATGAGTCTCAACATGGGATTTCATATCTACATCTTCTTAGCGACAAGGTAAAAGGTGACAAAGGTTATTTAATTGAATGGGTAAAGGCCGAAAAGCTTTAATAAAAACAAAACAGATGAAACTCAATAGTAATTTACTTTTTATTATATTTTCATTATCAGGCCTTCTATCCTGCACAAAGGAAAACAATAATGAGACACTGCAATTGCTACCTATGCCTCAAAATGTGGAGGTTAACCGATCGCAAAAACATCAACTCAAAAATGGCGAGCTTGCTCCGAGTGTCATCTCAATAAAAAATGTAAGTTCTATCCCTGAAGCTTCGATAAATCAGGAAGAGGCATACAGACTAATTGTTACATCGGATTCTGTCATTATTGAAGCTACTGATGATAAAGGTTTATACTGGGCAAATCAAACTTTAAATCAACTAATATTACAGGCAAAAAATAGTAACCAATATATACCCGGGGTCGTTATTACCGACTGGCCGGCATTTCGTGTGCGCGGTTTTATGCATGATGTGGGTAGGAGTTTTATTTCTGTAGAAGAGCTCAAAAAACAGATAGCGCTTTTGTCGCAGTATAAGATAAATGTATTTCACTGGCATTTAACTGAAAATCAGGGATGGCGACTGGAAAGCAAGCGTTTCCCTCAACTGAATAACAGCAGCAGCTTTACCCGTTTACACGAAAAATATTATACTATTGAAGATGCACATGAAATTGCAGAATGGGCTCGTCAGCACAATATGATGCTTATTCCTGAGATTGACATGCCCGGTCATAGTGCTGCTTTTGTACGTGCCATGGGTGCGGATATGCAATCTTCTGAAGGTATGAAAATACTAAAGGAGCTTATGGAAGAGATTTGTACTGAAGTATTTCCTGAAGTTGAATATATACATA
>JAQUIZ010000251.1 GCA_028683355.1 Fermentimonas sp. | reverse complement strand
ATTTCTACAGCATATCCAGATATTGGGTGGAATTTATTAGTATCACTTCTTCCCAAATCGCATGATACTGGAAGTTACAACTACAGATATAAATGGAGAGATTTATCATGCCCATTGGATGTTAAGGTTACAAGATCTGAGTGGTATGAAAGCATTAGCCAAATTGTTGCTTTGATACTACCACAGCTAGGGACATCCGCTATTAGATGGGTTGAATTACTGGAATCATATGCTGACTTGCCCGAATCCTGCAAAAATTCTTTAATAGAATACTTTAATAGCAGAATATCTGAAGTTGAAGACAATGAATTCCTTATTGCAGATAAACTAAGAGACATCATGTCAAATCATCGTACTTATAAGTCAGCTCAGTGGGCTATGTCAGAAGCGAGTATCAAGCCTTTGGAGGATTTGTACAAACAACTTGAACCTACTTCTGTTGTTGCTAAATTTAAGTACTTATTTAATGACCATTATCCCGATCTCATAGAAGGGAGAGACACCATGGAGGATGATGGCGCATATCTTAGTCAGTTAAGGCTCGCAGCAGTTGAGGAAATGACCCAAGAGATTGGATTCGCGGGAATCTTTGAGTTCAGTAATATAATTGGGTTCCAAAACCTATTAGCAGATGCAGTTCCATTGATAACTATTACAGAAAATCTGATCCTGATTCTTGACAAACTAGACTCAAAGGGTAATGGAGAAGTGTATTTCAGCCAGAACTTACTCTGGAAAGGATGTAAAAATCAAGGTAATATTTGGGCAGAAGCCATTATCGCCGACGCAATCAAAGACAAATGGGATTCTAACAAGTTAGTAAACTTACTGTTAAGCTTCCCATCAGAAAGATGGCTTTGGAACTTGGTTGAGACTACTGATCAAGTAGTTCAAAGAGAGTACTGGAAGAAAGCACTGGTACATCACCATGATATGCTGATAGATGACATTAAATATGTTATAAACAGATTACTTAACTCCCGAAGAAACTTTTCTGCTCTACGTTTAGCAAGCCATGCTAAGAGTGAGTTATCATTAACTGACGTTGCTCTTGTCTTAGAGATAACAGCTACTACAGAATGTTCAGAGCCAGTGGATACCATGGTTTCATATTATGCAGAAAAGCTACTAGAGCGTGTTCAATCATCACAAGAGATTGAGCTGGCAGCAAAAATGAAGCTAGAATGGATGTATATCTCAGTCTTAACATCGTTGAGCAGCAGAATTGGCCCCAAAACCCTACATGATGATATGTCTGATAATCCAAGTACATTCGTTGATGTACTTTCGATGGTTTACAGGCCTCGGTTTGATGACAATACCCGGAAAGATGAAGATCAAGAAGAAAAACATGTTGATGCTGTAGGAGAAAGAGTCGCAGAAAGTGCTTTCAAACTACTGAATTCATGGCATTTAATACCGGGAAAGACTCCCGAAGGAACAATTGATGTTTCTAAGTTAAAAACATGGATAGACGACGTGACCACTCTATCCCAACAACGAGGTTTCTATGAGGTTGCGTTATGCAAGATCGGCAACGTATTATCGTACGCTGCAGGTGAAAGAGACGGCCAGTGGCCATGCAACAGCATCTGTGAAATACTCGAATACTACAAGGATGATAGAATTGATCTCAACTTCAGAATTGGTGTTCATAATCAAAGAGGCACGACTGTTAGAGGAATGTATGATGGGGGAAAGCAAGAAAGAACACTCATCGAGAGATACAAGAGTTATGCATCACAAGTAGTGGGTACTTATCCACGAGTAAGTGACATATTGAACGACATCGCTAATGACTTTGAACGTGATGCAAAAAGAGAAGATGAAGAAGCTGAAAAGAATAGAATCAAATACGGATAACTTGTACTTAATAAACTGGAGTCAGTATGGCACTTAAAAGTATCAACCTAACCGGAGAGCAGAAGAAAGTCCTCTTTCTTCCAGCGACCAATCCTATTCAGATCAAAGGAGTAGCTGGCAGCGGTAAGACCACCATAGCCATGTATCGGGCCAAGCATCTTCTGGATACCTACAGCGATTTGTTCCGGGAGGCTGAGATCATGATATTTTCATATAACAACAGTCTCACCCAGTATATACAGAGCTTGCTTCCCTATGTGATCGGAGGATATCAGGAAACCACTGATGTCAGAAAGGCATCAAATAGGGGACTCAAAGTAAAGGTCTCTACCTTCCACAAGTGGTCATACAGCTTTCTGCGTAGCCATGGGGTATTCAATGAATATGCTCAGATGGAAAGATCAGAGCATAACGAAATACTGTCCCATGCGATTGCGGAAACCCGCAAGTCATTCCAGGGAGCAAGGATATTAGATAAACCTCTTAACTTCTTTGATGAAGAGATATCCTGGATCAAGGGTCAACTTATCAAGACACTCAATGACTATCTCTCCACAGCAAGAATTGGACGTGGAACGAAAGATAGGGTAGACAAGAATGATAAAGCGGTGATTTGGAACGTTTACGAAACATATCGATCGGAACAGATCTCCCGTAAGAAAATACACTTTGATGACCACGCCTCTTATTGCCTCAACTTAATTGAAAGGCGCAGCATCCAACCCGAATATACACATATCGTTGTAGACGAGGCACAGGATTTAAACAAGGCGCAGATCATGGTAATCAAGTCCCTAGTCAAGCCTTCCACCAACAGTCTGACCATTATAGCCGACACTGCCCAGAGAATATACAAAAGCGGATTCACTTGGACGGAAGTGGGCATAAACGTGAGAGGTGGGAGAACCCTTG
>JAQUIZ010000092.1 GCA_028683355.1 Fermentimonas sp. | reverse complement strand
GAGTCATATGGTCTGTTCCTACAAGGTAATGGCTCGCAATATTAAACAATTTGTACGGCTTGTTAAATCTGCGCAAAGCAAAGCATTTTCACCAGATATAGGAAAACTATGCCCAAACGCAAGTTAAGCCACTAAAATGGGATAGAATTAGAGGCTGAATAGGCCATTTTTAGTTAAAAAGAACATTTGAATCGGTTGGTTCGTTAGAATTTTTTCGAGTATCTATCCTATCAAGGGAAAACACCCTGTTTCAGCAGGGGAATCAACAATTACAATACCTCAAACGATAAGTACCTATTCTGATGAACAGAAGGAAAAATGGAAAAATGGGGAACGCAGCAAGTGTAAGGAGCCTATTTCAGAGCAAACATCATCTGTAGCCGGGAGGGACTTGCGGAGCCGGGATAGGCCTAAAGCGTTTGGCAAAGAGTCAATTCTTCATCAATACTGCTTATGGCTGATTGACCGAATTTTGACCGAATTATATACGAAGAAATAGATGAAATAACTAGAGATATATTGAGTGAAATGGAGCGATATTCTATTCCTGACTTACAGAGTTATTTTGCCAAAAATTTGGATTATAGTATTGGCCTATTAAAACATAGGAAATTCTGGATAGAACAAGCAATATATGAATATGGCATTGCTCAGCCTAAGTTTATTGACTGGTTTCTGCAAAATAGTTCTGATTGCTTACTAAATGAAGTCGTCTTAGGGGATGCCATAGCTGATTATTACAGCTTTCTTGTTGAGAAAGATTATTATTGGAAAGCAGTTCAAGCAATTGCTAACGAAATGTTTTATACCCTTTTTCAAAACAGAGATTTTCTGCTCCGTTTCAATATGGCTGTTGCCGTATATGTTCAGTCACATAATATAGTTCCATCAAGGGTATACATTCCCAAAGGGGTCCAGCGGGCAATCTTCTTTAGAGACAGAGGCTTCTGTGCATTATGCAATAAAGACTTAAGCAACACAGTTGATATAGTTGAAGACAATCAGCTTCATTTTGATCATTTAGTTTCACTGGATGAAGGTGGACTGAATGATGTTTCGAATATCCAATTGCTTTGCCAAGATTGTAACCTAAGGAAACATGATAGCAGTTATACAAGTACGAAATATCGATATTGGTACGACATAGAGAATGATTTGTATTAAAAAGGTTTTTATTTAGGGGAGGAAGAAATATGGCACAGATTAATCAGGAGGATTTTCAAAGACTTGAAAAGGAAAGAAACACTGTTCATAGCAAAGTAGCGGCTACATATTCAGTTTTTGAAATGCATGGCGAAAAATATTTTCAAATTGACAGCTATGGGAATAGTGATCGAGAAATGCCCGGGAAAATTAGTCAGTCGTTTCAGTTGGACAGAAAAACAGCCGAGTATCTTGTTAACCTTATTATTAAAGAATTCGATTTGAAGTAGAGGTATATGTTTATGAAAACAATTAATTTGCCCCCATATGCCCCGACGCTCATGGAATCAACCCGGGCAATCGGTTACTCTGTTGAAGCAGCCATTGCAGATATTATTGACAATAGTTTAACGGCCCAAGCGACTAAAATTGATATTGATTTTTTCCCTATCGGAGATGAGTATATTGCAATTATAGATAACGGTTATGGAATGACATCAGATCAAATAACAACTGCAATGCAGTATGGAAGCAAAAATCCTAATGAGGTACGTGATCTTAATGACTTGGGAAGATATGGTCTTGGATTAAAGACTGCTTCTTTGTCGCAATGCAGAAAACTGTCGGTCATAAGTGTATGCCAAGGTCAGATAAGTGGTCGTCAATGGGATTTGGATTTTATTCAAGAAGTTGGAGAGTGGTCTCTTCTGGTGCTGGATTATGAGGACATTGTCAAGCTACCTTGCATTGAAAAACTTAAGCCGCTAGAAAAAGGAACACTCGTTATCTGGCAGAATCTTGATAAGCTTAGCATTGGCGAAATTGACTTTGCAGCTTCTCTAGGAAAGAAAATGGATATTGTCAGAGATCACCTTTCACTTGTTTTCCATAGATATTTAACTGGAGAGCCGGGCTTAAAAAAAGTGGAACTGCGAATTAACGAGCGGCCGGTAATTGCGGCGGATCCTTTTCTCACAAATAAAAGCACTCAGATTATGGATGCTGAAATAATTAACCTTCGAGGGGATCAAGTAATTGTGAAGCCCTATATCCTTCCGCATATTTCCAAAATATCTGAAGCAGAGATCAAGGCTTTAGGGGGAAAAGAAGGATTGCGCCGTCAGCAGGGATTCTACGTTTACCGCAATAAAAGACTCCTGGTATGGGGCACGTGGTTTAGACTGATGCGGCAGGGGGATCTTTCCAAGCTCGCCCGTGTTCAAGTTGATATTCCCAATTCTCTTGATGATTTGTGGACATTAGATATTAAGAAATCTACGGCAATCCCACCTGAAGAGGTTCGAAGAAACCTGTCAAATATTATTAAAAAAATTACGGATGGCAGTAAACGAACATGGACATTTAGAGGCAAAAAGGAGATGGATGATTCCAGGACGCATCTTTGGAATAGGATTAAAGCACGGGATTGCGGTATTTTTTATGAAATAAATCGAGATCATCTTATGGTTGATGAAATATTCAGAAAATATCCTGAGATAAAAAGTCAGCTCAAAAACCTACTTTGCCAAATTGAAGGGACAATACCGCTTAATCAGCTTTATATCGATTTGACCAATGATGAAAAGATAAACAATGATATACATATTGATGAGACCATGATTATGGAGACAATCAAGTCCATTTTGGATGATTTTGAATCAACCGATACAAAAACTGCTATGCTTGATAATCTTAAAATCACCGATCCATTTTGCGAGTATTTGGACATAATTGATCAAGCGATTGAGAACGGAGAATTGATATGACTAAAAACACTGAAATACTGTCTGGAATGATTGTAGGGCTGATCAATGCCAAGTATAACGATGACATTCCAACGATAGAAGAGTTTGTTGCAGAAGCAGATACTATCCGCAACGCGTATGGTTCAATTTGTCCCACTTCTGATGATGAATATAATAATCTGCTTAAATCTCTAAGGGAGTTCGTATTGGTTACCATTGGCGAATCGCACTCTCTCAGGGGCATTGATACAAACCATCAATCATGGTATCCGATTCATAAAAATGATGGTTTTTATTGGAACCGATATCGAAAGTATTTGGAAGTGAAGAAAAAGTGGAGCCCTGAAATTACCAAAAGGCTTAACGATACAACGAACAGCATTATGGACGATCTGGGGGACCCTACCAATAAACGAAAAACATTCAGTCGGAGAGGCCTGCTTCTTGGTGACGTTCAGTCCGGAAAAACAGCCACCTACACAGCTATCTGCAACAAGGCTGCTGATGCTGGCTACAGAGTAATCATCGTATTAGCCGGTATGTTAGAAAATTTGCGTTTTCAAACCCAGGAACGCCTGGATGCAGAATTTGCCGGCCGCGAGAGCAAGTATGCTTTGGATATCAGAGCCGATAAAAAAATCAGAAACCGATCGGTTGGCGTTGGCAAAATCGGCCCTTTTAATACGGGAAAACGCATTTCCTGCTTTACCTCTGTCAGCACTGATTTTAGCAAGCGAGTGCTGAAAAGCAATGATCTAACCTTGAGAAATATAAACGGAACCGCCCTTTTTGTAGTCAAAAAGAATAAAAGTGTACTGGAAAACCTGCATCAGTGGCTGCTTGACAACAATGCCGACGAAAACGACAAGATCGATCTGCCGTTGCTATTGATTGATGATGAGGCTGACAACGCCTCTGTTAATACAAATTCTGAGGAAAAGAATCCAACTGCTATCAACAATGCCATCCGCAACATCCTTGACAGCTTTGATCAGTCCTCTTATCTGGGCATCACTGCTACCCCGTTTGCCAACATCTTTATTGATCCGGTCACAGCAGATGGAAAGCCGGATGATCTGTTCCCACGCCATTTTCTCACGGTTTTACCATCTCCCTCACACTATATTGGCCCAGACGCAATCTTTGGAGTTGGTTATGAAGATAACTGGCATATTCGCTATGATTCACCTTATAGGGATGCAATTATTAAGATTTATAACCAAGAAATGCAGAGCTTTTTTATCTTTAAGCATAAAAAAGAACTCGCCTATGAACTCTTTTCACTGCCGGCTTCCCTGGAAGAAGCCCTGGGCTATTTCCTGCTGACCAATGTTGTCCGCGACATCCGCGGGGATGATACAGAACACTGTTCCATGATGATCAATGTCAGCCGGTTTACTGATGTGCAGAATCGAGTCGCTGAATTAGTGGAGAATTGGCTGAAAAAGGTGCAGTCTGATGTGGAGGATTACGCCATGCTCGAAACTGACAAAGCGCTGCAAATAAAGAGTCTGCAAATCTTGCACGCCATTTGGGAAAAGAATCATTTTACTGAAAAAGCCGAGTGCGATTGGGCAACCATGCAGCACGAGTTCCTCTTTGAAGCAATAAACCGGATTGAGGTGCGTGCGGTCAACCAAAATACCGGGGCGGCTAGTTTGAATTATTATGCCTATAAAAATACCGGGCTGCGTGTTATCGCGGTCGGCGGCAACAGTTTATCTCGAGGTCTGACCTTGGAAGGCCTCTGTGTCAGCTATTTTTACAGAAATACCATGATGTATGATACGTTGTTGCAAATGGGGCGTTGGTTTGGGTATCGCCCCAACTATGAAGATCTTATCAAAATTTGGATGGGTGAAGACGCAGTCGAGTGGTATGCCTTTATTACGGATGCCACCAATGAGTTAAAGTCCGAATTGTATAAAATGGAACGGCAACATCAAACCCCGGAAGAATTCGGCTTGAAGGTTCGGCAAGATCCCAGTTCACTCATTGTAACCGCACGCAACAAAATGCGTACCGGTACCCTGGTCACTCGGCCCATTACCGTGTCCGGAAGATTAATTGAAACGCCGCGCCTAAAGAACCGAGCTGATTCCCTGGCAGCCAATGAAAAGGCCTGCAAAAAACTCATCGCTGAGCTGGATGGCATTACTGGCGTCACCAGAGAAATGAATGAAAGCCCTCCGGCAATGCTTTGGCATATGGTACCCAAGAAATTTGTCATTGAATTAGTCAAAAATTTCGATGCCCATCCCTGGCACCTGAATTTCCAGTCGATCGCCCTGTCCGATTTCATCAGCGAGAATGAAAAACTCGATTATTGGGAAGTTGCGATCCCTTTTGGATCGATAGAGGAAGAATATCCCTTAGCTTGTTATGCAGGACAAGAAATAACGATAAAACCACAAATGCGTTCTATAAAAGAAGATGCGAATATGCTGCTGGTCAGCGGCACGCACGTAAAAGTTGGCGCCGGGCTGTCCACTAGAATTGGATTAGAGCCACACCGCATTGAGCAGATCCGGGATGAGCTTAAAAACCGGAATGCCGGGTTGCCAAAAGATGAACAAGAAAAATTAACGGATCGAAGCTTCCTGGTGCAAGGACGGACCCCTATTTTAATGATCCATATCCTGAAAACAAAAGCTCAGAACGAAGAGAATCCATTAGATAAATGTCCTGCCTTTTTATTTGCGCTGGGGATTGGCTTTCCCCATACCGGTGAAGACGAAAAGACAGCGAATTATATGGTCAACATCAATGAATTGAAAAACTGGGTTGAGATTGATTACAGGAATAACGACGGAGATGAAGACGATGATGACTTTTAAGGAATTCCAAGACAAGTGGGAAGCCATGCCTGTATACGGCAATGCTTTTCTGCTCATCGACAGCGCGCATCATATTGACATCAATATCGGTTATGAGGAACTGAACCAGAAGACTTTGCTGATCCGAAAATCAGGTCAAGTGCCGGAACTGCCATCTTCTAAGTCAATTGCCGCCAGTAATTATCAATTCGCTGATGGCACCTGGGTACTCTGCTTCAGGTTAATACAAAGCGATAATGAGGAAGTTTTTCTAAGATTTTGCTGGGATATGATTGAATCTTCGCGAGAGGTCAGTGAAAACATCATTGATTTCATCATTGCCAGGTACTTGAAATGGCAGCGGCTGATGGAATGCAAACGTCCCAATATTTTGCCGGCTGCGCGTCAAAAAGGGCTGATGGGAGAACTGATGTTTTTGGCTGAGTGCACCAAAACCATGGGAGCGCAAAAAGCACTTGAGAGTTGGTGCGGGCCGGAAGGGGCAGATCAGGATTTTATTTATGATGGGACGTGGACCGAAGTAAAGGCCACCACGATGGCTTCAGCCAAGATCTCCATTTCATCCTTAGAGCAGCTTGATATCGACATAGACGGTTCTCTGATGGTGTACCGTTTAGATAAAACCACCGCATCAGATAATTTTGGATTTACCCTGACAGAACAGGTGCAAAACACCAGCGCTCTGTTTACAGGCAATCTTAAGTGCCAGGAACTGTTTGAGTTAAGACTCTTTCAATATGGTTATAAGGATATGCCCGAGTATGGGAAACAAAAATACCGTTTTTGCGGGGCAGAGGAATACCGTGTAGATGTAACCTTTCCGAGACTAACCAAAGGTAATATTGCGTACCAGATTACTTCTGCAAGATATAGCATCGACTTAGCTTCAATAGCTGTGTTTAGAAAGTAGGGGGCATTGTTATGGATGTTAAAGATTTTCAGAAAGATTTTTTTGAAGAAGTCAAAAGCACTGCTGCGGTAGATGGCGAGGGATCTTCTGCTGCTTTTGTCAGCATAACAGCAGGTTATTTAATAAATGCTGAAGTACTGCCGGATTTTACTCCTGCCTTTTATGTTGGGACCGGAAGGAGAAATCGTAAACTCCGTGTTGATGGATATGTGCTTGATGATTTTGACTATACCATGACCTTGATAATTGCCGATTATACAGGTGACCTGAATCGAGACGTTCTAACAAAAACAACAGCCGGACAACTTTTTGATCGGCTGAAATATTTTATCGAAGAAGCATTAGACAATAAATACCTTAAAGATATTGACATTAGTACTTCGCCTGCCGATCTAGTAGATCTTATTCGCGTAAATAAGAATAGGATCAGAAAATATCGGTTGCTTCTTATTACAGATGGTTTTATAAGTGGACGCATTAATTCCATTCCGGCCAAAAACATTGGAGATATTCCAGTAGAATGTCAAATATGGGATGTCGATAGAATTTTCCGCGTTTGCTTTTCTGATATTGGCCGTCAAAATATCGAAATTGATTTTAAAGCATTTACACCTGATGGAATTCCGTGTATTGAAGCAAGCAGTGCCAATACCGATGATTACAAGAGCTACCTTTGTATCATCCCTGGTTCAACATTGGCGGATGTGTATGATCATTATGGAAGCCAATTGCTTGAAGGAAACGTACGATCGTTTCTTTCCACAAAAGTAGCTGTGAATAAAAAGATAAGAGAGACAATCCTGAAAATTCCGGATAAATTCTTTGCATATAATAACGGCGTTGCAGCAACTGCTATGGATTTAATAATCGAGAGTTCAGAAAAAGGAAAGTATATTACATATGCAAAAGACTTTCAAATCATTAATGGGGGGCAAACAACGGCATCATTGTCAAACGCTCGCCACAAAGACTCGGTCGATTTAACTCCTATTTTTGTACAAATGAAATTAACCGAAATCGATTCAAACCCTGACAGAGCAGGTGATTTGATCCGCAATATTTCCAGATCATCCAACAGTCAGAATAAGGTAAGCGATGCAGACTTCTTCTCGACTCATCCATTCCATGTTCGTATGGAGCAAATTTCGAGGCGATTATTTGCACCTGCTGTTGGGGGGGCGCAATACGAAACGAAATGGTTTTATGAACGTGCTCGCGGGCAATATTTTCAGGCGCAGATGAGAATGAAAAAGTTGGATAAAAAGAAGTTTGTTACACAACATCCTAAAAAGCAAGTAATTGCAAAAACTGATTTAGCAAAAGTCAGAAACACATGGAACGGCTTACCGCAACTCGTAAGTAAAGGAGCTCAGACGAACTTCATGAAATTTGCTGACATTATTGATGAAGATTGGGCTAATTCAGATACTAAGTACAATGAAAAGTACTTCAAGGAATCGGTTGCGTTGATAATACTGTTTAAGCACACAGAAACGCTGGTTACACATCAACCTTGGTATGAGCAAGGATACAGAGCTAATATTGTTACTTATTCAATTGCATTACTAAGAAAATTAATTAAAGAGCAATTCCCCGGTTGCGAGCTGGATCTTGCACTGATTTGGAATCGTCAAGAAGTTCCGGATGTGGTTACAAGCGCACTCACCGTTATTACAAAGACTGTCTTTTTAACAATTACGGATCCTGCTCGTGAAACTTTAAATGTCACCCAGTGGTGTAAGCGAGATACATGCTGGTCCACAGTTAAGGCGTGTGATATTTCCCTAAATGAAAATATCCAAAAGGCTTTGATAGCAAAAGATGAAATTAAATCTGCTGAAAAAGAAGCAAAGTCAGATCAGAAAGTTGCGTCTGATCTCGAAGCTCAGAAAAAAGTTATTAGTGCGGGTGTTTCTTTTTGGAAGCAAGTAAATGATTTTTCGATAAAAAAAAGGCTTCTCTCACCAGAGAGTATTAAGGCAATGAGATATGCCCTTCAAATGCCAAATACAATTTTAAGCCCCTATCAGAGCCAAAAGTTGTTGGAATTGCTAGAGCGTGCGGAATCTGAAGGGTTCCAATACATAGAGGAGAACCGTGAAATAGTCAGCAATTAATCTTTCATCAGAAAAAACGTAAGCAACAAAGTGTGGAGCCACTTTATGAATCCGGAAGAACAGGGCGCTAATGTTGGACAGTGGTGTAAAAAAGAAGAGTGCTGGACTCTATTAAAAAAACAATTTGAGGCTAATGAAATGTAAACGTCTGCATTGACTTTTATTTTAAAGCATGCTAAGCTGCTCCCAAGAAAAAAGTGAGGTAGTTATGGTGAAGTACAGTGTAATCGATCTTTTTGCCGGTGCAGGCGGTTTGAGCTTGGGCTTTATGCAGACAGATAAATTTGATATTAAAGTTGCAGCGGAGAATAATCCAGATGCAAGGGAAACGTACATACTAAACCACGAAGGTACAGAATTGCTGGATGATGTATGTAAAATCCATTATGAAGATATTGTTCGCCGACATGGCCAAATTGACGTTGTAATTGGCGGGCCGCCCTGTCAGGGGTTTTCTAATGCAAATCGGCAGAAAAATCATGCAATCAGTATGAATAACCGATTGGTTAAAGAATATGTAAGGGCTGTATGTGAACTGCAGCCAAAAGTTTTTGTGATGGAAAACGTTGGCATGTTACGGTCTAAAGTACACCGATTTTATTATTCGGAAACTGACAAAGAAACCATAGAATCGTTGGGAATAAAGCTGATCAACGAAAAAATCGAGCTGCTGCCGCCGGATTTAATAATAGATAAGGCGGACGAGCTGATCAGCTATTATGATCAAATCAAGAGATTTTGCTGGGATGAAAAAACATACCTGATTCTGAATGTGTTGTATAAGCAGAAAAAGAATCCGGGAAAATTCAAAAAAGCGGTAGATAAATATGCCAAACAGCTAAAAAAGATTTGCACCGGATTTGTTGAGAAAACAGCGACAGATGATGAGATATCTAAATTGGATTATGAGCTGGCTAAAACGATTTCTCAATACCTTGAAGGAAAAAGTGATTCGGAGCAATTACAGGAGAAACTGGGGATATCTATTCACATCCAGAGGATGATCAGCAAACTAACTGAGCTTAAAGACCACCAAATCATATACAGAATTGATACTGAACATAGTGGTATATATGCGTACGTGAAATCTTATGCTGTATTCGATTACATAAAGGGCGTTTTGGGCAGTGAGCCAAATAACTACAAAATTAAGGCTGAAGTTTTGAATGCGGCTGATTTTGGCGCACCGCAAAAAAGAATGCGGTTTATAATTATAGGTGTAAAAAATAGGGGAGACAGGGACATCGCTTTGCCGGCAGCTGCTTTTTCCATTGAATCTTATAGAAATGTAAGAGATGCAATTGGTGATTTGGAGGGTATTAAACCTGTTTATGAAGTTACAGATCCTCCGGTGCCAATTCCAACTTTGAAATTGGCACCGGAAAGTTTAGCGTATAGTCTCAGAACTACAAATGTCCTGCATAATCATGTGATAACTCAGAGCACAGAAACGGCGCTGAAACGCTTCGCTGCTTTAGCGGAAGGACAGAATTTTCATGATCTGAAATCAGAGATGAAAGAAGATACATATACAGATGTGAAAAGAACGCAGAAAACGATTTATCTACGTTTGAAATATGAGGAGCCATCTGTAACAGTTGTAAACGTCAGAAAATCCATGTGGATACATCCGACCATTGACAGAGCATTAAGTATAAGGGAAGCGGCTCGTTTGCAGACATTCCCGGATAGTTTTATATTTGTGGGCAAGAAAGACGCTCAGTATCAGCAGGTCGGCAATGCAGTGCCGCCAATCCTGGCTAATGCGATTGCCAAAAAGGTATTAGAACTGCTGCCAGAAAACAATGCAGATTGTTAGCACCCAGGAGTAAAAATGGACAATCATTCAAAAGAAATCAGAAGCTACAATATGTCAAAGATATGGCGCACGGACACAAAACCTGAAGTGATTGTCCGCAAATATTTATTTGCCGCAGGGTTTCGGTTTAGAAAAGATGTAGAGACCTTGCCGGGTTGTCCTGACATTGTGTTGCCAAAGAATTAAACCGTAATTTTTGTTAATGGCTGCTTCTGGCACATGCACGAGGGATGTGACAAATTTGTTGTGCGCCCGGCATGGGAGATAACTTGACGGTGAAAGTCCGTTACACGCTTGGCAGTAGGAAGTGTTAGCTAAAGGCAAGGGTGTTCACCGCGAGGTGGAATCTGAAGGAAGCCGGAGGCAAAATTCTGGACCGACGAACAGGAATCAGATATAGGGCTGGTACAGGTGGATGAGTTGGCAACACACAACAAAGTCCAATACTGCCCGAAACCTGTACAAGTAAATCTGGCGGTCATAATAAGGAAGGTTATTGTTCTTACCCGGGGAGATCTGACTGGTACGCCCGGTAGGAAACTCGAAATGAGGAGCCCAGAGGTAAGCGTAGTCGAAAGATTACGTTGAGCAGTCAGAAGTCAGTTCGACCCATAGTACTTATGACGCTGGTGAAAGCCAGAGAGAGGGAAGGGGTCGACGGAGGTGAAGAACCGTACACGAAACACCAAGGGGTGCGCTGAAATAGTTGCTCTAAAATAGAGGGTGTCTGCATGAGAGTAGGTTGGAAACCGAGGGTAAAATGTAGAACCGTGGAGCACCCGATGGATGAAATAGGTACAGTGGAAATCTTCACAGCCGAACCGCGGTCAGCGTGATCCGCATACTCCGTGGTGTGGGAGGTCGGGGGCTAGCCGCCCCCTCCTACCCGATTTAAATGGTGAGCCATCCGCGACTCGAACGCGGGACGCCCTGATTAAAAGTCAAGTGCCCAAACATTGTAAAAGGGGGAGAAGCCTCTTGGCGACAGACTTTGATTCTTTTTACCCTGCATTTGGGTATAATTATATTGGGGGTGCAAGTAATGAAAAAGAAGCAAGGGCAAATAGAACGTGTGATTGCTAATGTACAGGCATCTATGGCCGTGGAAGGTATGAAGCCCAGCGCGAAAGCT
>JAQUIZ010000250.1 GCA_028683355.1 Fermentimonas sp. | reverse complement strand
ATGCAGCTGAAACAGAAATAATCATTACAACCAGACCAACAACCCAGAAAGGTATCAGTTTGGCAAGTATAAAGTGAATCCTGCTGACTGGGGTGACATTAATCTGTTGTATGGTGCCGTTCTCTTTTTCCATCACAATATTCAACGCAGGTAAAATTCCACAAATAAGTGTTAGCAACAATACCATGAATCCTGGAATCATAAAGTTTTTATAATCCAGTGCGGGATTAAACTTGTATTGAGGGATAATATCAATCTTAGCCATGTGACCAATGGCAGCTCTCGATTGTGGAGGCATAGTACGCATAAGTTCACTTCGTAGCTCAGACGAGAAAGTATTTACAATTTGCATAATATAATTACTGCCCAATAGTCCCTGAGTACCATTTACTGAATTTACCGCAACACCTATATCAGATGTTCGGCTTTTAACAATATCTTTGTCAAAAGATGCAGGGATCTCTAGTATCATATCTGTTTCACCATACTCCATATTTAACATGGCAGTATTGTAATCAATAGGTGTATCATTCAGAATAAAATATCCGGAAGCTTCAATTTTGTCGGTCAGCCTTTTGGAGTAGCTGCTTTTACTATGATCCACCACATCAATTTTGATATTTTTTATTTCGAAACTGACAGCCCATGGGAACACCAGTAATACCATTATGGGATACATTACAATCATTCTGGGAATCAAGGGATTCCTGAACATCTGTTTAAACTCTTTTTCAATGAGAAATTTTAATATTTTCATGCGATTGAACCTGTTTATCATCAATAATATCGTATAGAACTCGTATTAATCATTTCATTATGTGATAATTATTATAATGCTCGCTACAAACGATTTACTCCAATCTCTTTTTTGTTTTTGCAATTGTAACTCCCAGAAGGAAAAGCGTCATTCCAATTAATATGAGCACCTCTTTCCAGATCATTAAAAATCCTTGTCCCTGAATCATCACTTTACGTACTGCATCTATAAACCATCGTGCAGGCACTATTGCCGATATTGCCTGCAACACAGTTGGCATATTATCTACAGGGAAAATCATACCTGATAGCATTAGCACCGGAATCATGGCTGTAATAGCGGAGAATATGACCGCGTTCACCTGCTTATCTACCAGAGTAGAAACTGTCAGTCCATATGTCAAAGTAAGAGAGATGTATATGAGCGCGACCAAAAAAAGTAGTATCAGGCTACCGTTTACAGGTACTCCCAATACAAAATAACTCAACAGCAGGATAATGATAAAATCAACAAACGATATCACCATATAAGGTATAGTTTTGGCAAAAATCATCGTTCCCTGTTTAAGGGGTGATGCAAGCAAAACTTCCATTGTTCCTCTCTCTTTTTCCCGAACAATAGAGACAGAGGTCATTATGGTACAGATAATCATGAGCACCAGTCCCATTATCCCCGGTACAAACATATAAGATGATTTCATCTGCGGATTATAAATCATCCTGTTTTCGGTATGTATTTGAAAAGGAATCTGCATAAGCTCCATTTGCTCTTGCTGATAACCTGCAATAATTGCAGAGGCGTATGTTACTGAGATTGAACCGCGATTAGGATCGGAGCTATTCGCAAGTAATTGTACAGCCGCACTTCCTGAATTTACTAAATCCTTCTGAAAGTTATGCTGAAACACGACAGCCAGATCGAGTTTCCCTTTTTGCATAGCATCTTCCATATCATCCATCGACTGCATATATCCCTGATTATTAAAGTAAGAGTTCTGCTTTATACGATCAGTAATACCCCTGGTGAATGCATCTGGTGTAGGGTCATAAAAAGCCACTTTAATGTTCTGAACCTCCATGTTGATAGCAAAACCAAATAGTAAGATTTCCACTATTGGCATACCTATAATTATCAGCAACGTTCTGTTATCACGAATGATATGCCTGAACTCTTTATTTACAAAAGCTATAAACTGTTTCATTTTAATCCCTTTCTGCTTTACGTGCAAGTTGTCTGAAAACCTCATCCATTGAGTCAGCGCTGAATTGTTTACGTAGTGCTGAAGGTGAATCAAGTGCATCGATGCGGCCGTCTACCATAATAGACACTCTGTTGCAATATTCAGCTTCATCCATATAGTGGGTTGTCACAAAAACAGTAATTCCCCGGTCGGCAGCATCATAAATCATTTCCCAAAACTGTCGCCGCATGGCAGGATCTACCCCACCTGTAGGCTCATCCAGAAAGACAATCTCTGGTTCATGAAAAATAGCAACCGAAAATGCCAGTTTCTGTTTCCATCCCAAGGGGAGATATTTCACCAGTGTGTTTCGCTCTTGTTCAAAATTGAGCTGCTTTAGAAGCAGATTGGTCTTTTCAGCTATCTTCTTTTCAGAAAGACCGTAAATACCCCCAAACAGTCTAATGTTTTCCCATACTTTCAGATCTTCGTATAGTGAAAACTTCTGGCTCATATACCCGATATTTCGCTTTATCAACTCATTCTCTTTAATGATATCGTAACCTGCAACAGTTCCTTTTCCTGCAGTGGGCATACTAATACCGCACAACATCTGCATTGCTGTTGTTTTTCCTGCCCCGTTAGCACCAAGAAAACCAAATATCTCTCCTTCATTTACATCAAAAGATATATGATCAACAGCAGTGAAACTGCCGAATTTTTTGGTCAGATTTGATACCTCAATTACTTTCTTACTCATATTGTTAATTAGTCAATGCCATAAAACAATCTTCTACAGTAGGCTCTATTGGAGTAATATTAACATCTCTGAAACCTTGATTCATCAGATATTGCTTTAGTTCCTCAGTCTGCAAACC
>JAQUIZ010000249.1 GCA_028683355.1 Fermentimonas sp. | reverse complement strand
TCGATAATTCAGACGATCCTATTTTGGCCATCTGCTCAGACAATGCTTTATAGAAATATCTATGGTTATGAAGTTTGGTTAGACTGTCGGTCAGAGCCTCTGCCTGAGAACGGGTATAGAGTCGGGCGTTGTCAAAAGCAACTGCGGTGGAAGCCCCCAGATAGGCTAACAGATCCAAGTCATCAAGTGTATAGGCGGTACTGTTATGTTTTTGAGTAAGCATCAGCATACCAATGATTTCATTGCGGCTCTTTATTGGTACGATTACCTCAATTCCCAAATCATAAATCTCCCTTTTCTCTTTTTCCCACATGGATTTAAAAAAAGGCAGGGAATACAATTGTTCTCTGGACAGACTGGGATTATCAGAGGCAAACCACGTTACAATAGGATTATTTATGGCTATTTTTAGATCTGGTTTAAAAAGTTGTGACGAAGTTTGAAAAATATAATAATTTTTTTCATCTTCGTGTTTGGTTAATATGCATATATGTTTTGCCCGAATAGCTAACTGTATTGCTTCAATTAATTCCTGGGATATACTATTCAAATCCAAGTTATTGGAAATTACCGAGCTGAAATTTCTCAGAGCTTGGCGACGGGAATACTCTGCCTTGTAAAACATCTTATCTACCATTTGACTGGCCAACCTGTATAGGGGCTGAAATAAGAACGCAAGCAATAGGGCCATAAAGGTAGTTATGTACGGAATAGTATTTTGATACACATCACCAGTTATACTTTGTAAATAAAGAACAAGATGGATGTATATTATGGTAATAATTGTTGCTAATAACGAGAAAACAAGTCCCCTGGTCATCATAAACCTGAGCTCCAGCATACGATACTTATATATAGCAATCACAATTAGTATGGCATTGATTAAACATGACAATATGTCAATAGGATATTTTCCTAAAGAAAGAGAGATGTTGGTAAGTGAACCAACAAACATAATTGTGATCCCGATAACAATCAGACTAATCCGTTCAAAAGTGATATAACCTTTTCTAATGCTTGCTGTCACTTTGACAAGAATGGCCGCAATTATAATAAACATATAAATATAAACTGGAGTAGCCATAGTACCCAGTTGATAAATAAACTCCACAGTTGTAAAATCACGACCATTTACTGATATGATGTTGGTTATTACACTTGCATCTGTTACAACCAGTCCTAAAAGACCTATTATCACCGCAGCAGCGGTCGAGATCCCCCATAGGGTAGTCCTAATAATATTGAGGGAACCTACAAATACAGATACAAAATAATAGAGCAGAAAGGGTACGGCCAGCATTCCAGCAATCATTATCTTGTTCCAAAACAACACCCCTGGATAAAGTTGAATTTGCATAAATACAGCTGATAAAGTCCAGATTATTAATGCAGCTAGAAATGGCATAAAGGAACGGATATATTTATCCTTTTGGGCTAAGATCAAAAAGAGCATGAGCAAACAATAGCTGCCTAATGCTATTATCGGTACTATCCAAAAGAATATCCGTGAAAAGGGCATTAACACACCTCTCTTCTACTTTCTCCCCGGGCAATTCTCAAAACATCAGTAACATCATACGGCGAGGGGTTCATTCTTCTGAGCATCCGTCCGTGTATATTAGCAAATTGACTGATTGTGCCTCTCGGTATTATTGATATTACTAGAGGCTCTATTCCCAGCAGTGACTTCAAGTCTTTATAATCTCCATCTATATATCGGAAATAAATGGATAGATGTTCAGTAATTATATTTTTAGTGAGGCCAATATTCATCCCTTCAGCTCCAATTTCGACATAAAGATGCATAAAAGCCCGCTTAAATTCGTCTATATCCTTGGTGGCAAACCATCTATCTATATCAAGTTTTGAGATTCTAAGAGCTTCGTTGATAGTATTTTCAGTTATTCTAGTGAAGCCTGCAATGTCTATCATCGAAGGCACCCGATCAATATAGTTGAACTGAGGTAAATTAATTCCATCATTTTCATTAGTTAGAGATAGGCATTGGAACATGTCCCCGGTCCTGTAGCGAGCAAAGGCTCCTCCTTTGAAATTTGAAATGACAATCTCATAATGATTGCCGGCCACTAATTCGTCGAGCAGGTATGTACTGGGAATATAGGATTGATTCTCAATGTTCTTTTCCATCTCCGACTTAGGGATGAACTCATAAAAAGCAACATCTGGAAAAAGCACTAAACCATTCTTACTCCATGTCTCGGTGCCAATACAGGCTGGTTCAGTACCGCCAAACATCTCCAGTGGTTTCACTCCCCAATAATGCTCAATTTTATTTTTGGTAGTCGCTGAATCTGTGCCAGCACATATTAAGCCTTTTAGTTTCCATATATCCTTAGGCATAATGGGAGTTTTCTCTTGCTTGCTCTTTATCCAGGCTTTAAGCAAGCGATAATTCATTTTGGGGGAATTACTCAGAATATTAAATCCTCCCCCAGCACTGCTTCCCGTGGCAAAGCTTTCACCCATTTTAACAATTATGCTGCTGAGACCGAAAAACAAGTCTACCCCTTTTTGCATTCCCATTTTGAAACCAGTCATATTTCTTTCGCTGAAACTCATTAACTCAGCCTCGTGAGTTGGCGGAAGAAAGTTCATTGATATTTCACCGGCAACAACATGCGGAACGATTCCTGTGATATATGGTAATGGTGCCATTCCATAGAGAAAGTTTTCTCCGCCTTTCAAGGTAAACTTGCCTTTATGATCACTGGTAGCAAGTATCATGCAAGCCATCAAACTATTCTTGTAGCAATTGACCATGCTATCGGTATAAGGGGCGACTTTTATTGGGTTTTTAGCACCTTCCCA
>JAQUIZ010000248.1 GCA_028683355.1 Fermentimonas sp. | reverse complement strand
TCTTTACATAGGCCAAACCGAGTCCGAATCCCTTCACATCGTGCCGGTTGCCTGTGTGCACACGATAGAATCTTTCAAATACCTTTTTAGCATCCTCCTTTTTCATTCCAATTCCATTATCCTCAATCGAGATAATGATTCTATTTCCTTCATTACGCGTGCGCATCATCAACTCCGGCGGCACATCTCTCTTGCGATATTTCAGTGCATTATCCAGAATATTAAACAGCACGTTTGTAAAGTGCATTTCATCCACATAAATTGCCGATCTCTCAGCCTGAAGATCTATATCAAGCGTACCCTCCAGTTTTTCCACCTTCAAAACATGCGTGTTGGCAACACTTGCCACCAGATCGTTTGCATCTAATTCCTTCATTTTAAGTTTGGTCTTCTGTTGGTCAAACAGCGACATGTGCAAAACTTTCTCCACCTGGAGGCTCAGTCGTTTGGTTTCATCACTAATCACGCCTGTTACGTGTTTAAATACTTCAGGTGATTTCAGAATCGACTCATCCTTAAGCATCTGCGATGCCAGTGAAATTGTTGATACAGGAGTTTTCAGCTCATGTGTCATGTTATTAATAAAATCATTCTTCATCTCAGACAAACGCTTCTGTCTGAATAACGATACCATTGTAAAAATAAACGTTATTAAAAGGATAAACGTGAATAGCAGAGATGGTATAAAAAATGAAAGTTCGCTATAAACATAATTTCTTTTCGTCGGGAAATATACCCTTAAAGTATTCAATTTAGCCGATGAATCGTACGGAAACAGCGTCTGAGTGTATATTGCGCTCCTGTCTCTGTTCGAAAAGCCCGGTGATGAAAAAACAACCTCGTTGTTGAAATTTATAACCTGAAAACTGAACACCTCATTTAAACCATTATATGATAGCTCTAATCGGATGTTCTGCTCAAGCCGGTTGAAGTCAACCCTGTTTTCGATAGGCTCATTACTGGCGCGGTTCATTATCTTAAAGATAACTTCATCCAACAGTGAGCGTTCGTGCAGATAACGTTTCGACAAAATCTGCTGCATCTCATACTGAGTCTTGGAGATAGTGCTGGCACTTTGTTGAGGAGTAATAAACACCCTTTCCTGATCCTCTTCCGGACGTAATGATAATTGCGGTCTGTTTGAATCCAGTCCCTGTCTGCCAACATCAGACTGCTCACTGGCAGTTACTGACTTTTCGTTTGTGATGCCTTCTGAGTTTCCCTGCTGGCTATATTGCTGCGTATATCTGTTTTCCGATTCAATCATATCCTGCTCCAGGTAATAGAGAGTCTGGTCCTGTTCAAGGTCCCTCATCACATTATACAGGCTTCTGTTAACCTGCTCATCAAACTGCTGAGTGCGGATATTCATGCTGGTGCGCATATATCTCACCTGCAGAAACAGCAGAGCAAAGAAAGCTGTGAACATCACTACGGCAAGCAACCAAATAGTCGATTTCTTCATACTTATTTTTACTTACCTCCGTTTTTGTTACAATTTTATTTCAAAGATCGTCTTTGTTAATTAATAATTTAACAAATAAACGACTTTTTTGTTTAACATATCATCTTAAAATTGAAAAAATGCGTAAAAAAACATAGGTTTCAACAATAATTAAGAGAAAATGTACTACAAAAGGTTTAAATTATGTTTTGTTAAAAAGCGATTTTGCTTGATCTATATTGTTTTGTATAAATAAAACATAGCCAAGTTTAAATAAATAAAAATACTTTTTTGTTATATTATCGAATCACCAGAATTTCAGGAGTATATTACAGAGCGTATTTTAAAGATGTCGCAGAAGACTTAATTATTTAAGTCGTTGGTTTATTTCACTTCAAAACCTCCTCCAAAAACATCAGCGTGTGATTCCAAGCTCTTTTTGCCATCACTTCGTCATATTCCTGCGACTCGGGGTTTGTGAAGGTGTGGCCTGTATTGGCATAAATTATTATTTGCCAGTCGGCATTGCCCTCCTTCAGCTCATTTACCAGATTATCAAGATCTTCTTTAGAGACACTCTTGTCTTCAGCCGGATGTTCCACAAGTACTTTAGTGCTGATGGGACCGTTGGGGCGTGCTGCATCTTTACTTAATCCCCCATGAATTGAAACTACTCCTTCAACATCCAGTCCTGCTCTAGCAGCCTCCAAAGCTCCTGTTCCTCCAAAGCAGTAGCCAATAACAGCAACTTTATCTGCTCCCTGTGCCCTTAATTGTTCTAACGCTAAAGAGATTCTGTGTTGATATGCCTTATAATCATTTTTGTATGAGCTTGATAGTTTAGCCGCAGCAGCATTATCTTCCGGAATATTTCCTTCTCCATAAATATCGGCAATGAAAGCAATATATCCCTCTTTCTCAAGATCCAGTGCTGCTTTGCGAGCTTCATTATCTACTCCTTTCCAGGCAGGTAAAATTAGCACTCCCGGCAATTGTTTGCCATGTAATTGTTCTCCTGCATTGGATGTTACCAAACCATTTAGCTTCTGAGTTTCATCCAGATATGAAACAGTTTTGAGTGACTGAGAATTTATCCCTTGAAAAGCACTCATAAGTAATACAGTTAAAATTAATACTTTCATATTCGTGATTTTTAGAATGTTTCAATCTAAACATACAAATAACCTTTTTTGTTGAGTGTTAATCGTTTGAGATAATATTGCTCCGTTTCAATTTATTAAATCTATCTAAGGACGAAACCTAATCTCAATATGGAATAGTACAATATCCGCTTATTATCCGCTTATATCCGGCTTATATCAACTACGTAAAATTATAAGCCGATATTAAGCGTTATACAACCTATTGATTAAGATTCAGCCTCACACTAACGCC
>JAQUIZ010000247.1 GCA_028683355.1 Fermentimonas sp. | reverse complement strand
ATCCTTATGCTGATTTTGATGTAATGGCAACCTGGTGTAAGGAAGTAACTGAAGAGTATCCTGATTTTAACATCGTTGGAGAAACGTGGTACGAAAACAATGTAGGAATATCTTACTGGCAAAAAGACAGTAAACTTGCTGCACCCAAAAATTCGTACTTAAGGTCTGTGATGGATTTCCCTTTAATGGAAATAATGAATGTGGCATTTGATGAAGAATCAACAGAATGGGGGAAAGGCCTACAACGGATTTATGAATACTTAGGTCAGGATATTGTTTATCCCAATCCTAAAGAGTTATTGATTTTCTTAGACAACCACGATACTTCCCGCTTCTATACCAAAGAAGAGGATACCAAGAATTTAGATCGATTCAAACAGGGAGTTACCTTTTTATTAACTACAAGAGGTATTCCTGAACTATATTATGGAACAGAAATAGTAATGGCAGCCGATAAAGCGGAAGGCGATGGTTATTTAAGAAGAAATTTCCCCGGAGGTTGGGAGAATGATACTCGAAATGCATTTAATGAGAGTGAAAGAACAGATAGAGAAAATGAAGCGTTCCATTTTTTACGTAAGCTATTACACTGGAGACAAGGAAACGACATCATTGCAAATGGCAGTTTAAAACACTTTGCAGTAGATAATGGAATTTATGTCTATGAGAGAAAATTGGATCATTCTTCGGTAATCGTCATACTAAATGGGACGAATGAAGAACAAACCTTGGAACTAAACAAGTATCGTGAAAGCATCCCGGAAAAAACATTAAAAGAAATCATTGGTAGCCAAACCATAGACTGTGCTGCTAATCAGCTAGTCCTACCTTCCAGAGCTGTCTATATTCTTGAAAACTAAACATATATATTGAGAATAACAAAATCCTGTTTTTAAGAAAAGATATAGTAGAATAAAAGAAAGACTCCGATGAAAACTGATTTTTCATCGGAGTCTTTTTAACTACATAGTTCTTTTAGGCATACTATTAATGCGTTTTTATTACATAAATAGGAATCCTACATAGTCAATGCCTTATCCTATTCAATCATTATTTTAGCAACATAAAGAATTACAAACGACAAAAAATGAAATCGAAAGAGAACCATAAATAAACCTATCTTTCTCAAGGTAAATTCTTTCAATTTAAGAATAATCAAGCATTAAAGAAGATTATTTTATTTTTATGATCTCAAACGATAAAGGTTCCAAAACCATTGACTCTGTATATTCCTTTTCTGTAATCAATGATTTTCCTTCCATATAAACATCTATTTCTATGGGCTGATTACCATTATTGAAATATACATCTATTACAGAATCATCATTACTGCGTCTATAGACTAATATATCCCCTTCTGCTTTTAGATATTCTAAACCACCATTAGAAAAAACAAGATTATTCTTGCGAATAGCTATCATTTTTTTATAAAAATCATTTAAGTCCTGATTAAAAGCAACAGGAAATGTTTCTTTCCCACCAACTATGGGATTGGTACTTTCATCGGCAAAAGATAACCCGTCCCACCAAAGAGGTTTTCTACAATCAGGATCATCCGCACCCCACATTCCCATTTCATCACCGGCCCATATCTGAGGAGCTCCAATGAAGGTAAATTGATGTGCTAAATAGAGTTTAACTCTTTCATAAGCTTCAGCATCGGGTTTTCCTGTCTTGTAATTGGCATCATCAGTAGGCTTAGCCAAATGTTTATATTTATTCTTATTATAGAACGAAGTCAGCAATCGGGGAGCATCATGCGAACTACTCATATGCATCATACTCCTTGCTGTAATATCCGGTATACCATTGAATACAGAATCTAAAGAGTACTTGAATCCTTCAGCTCCATGGTATTCTACTGTCTTTGCAAAAAAGGCTCTTGCCGGTTTATACTGTTGGTAATGCATTACAATGTCAAAGACATTTCCATCATTCACATAGGGACGCGGATCCATTAATTGATCTGGCCAAGACTCCCACCAAATTTCTCCCACTAATAGAGCTTCAGGATTAATGCTACGCACCAATTCTCTATACTCCCGCCAGAATCCCATTGGAATTTGGTCGGCTACATCCAGACGGAACCCGTCGATTCCTTCGCCCACCTTTCCTTCAGGAGCCATCCAACGACGAGTTACGGCATAAATATGTTCCTTTACATCAGGATGAATATTTCCTTCATACGGTTTACCATGCACCCTATTTACAACATCCACTTTCTTTAGCTCGGGAAGGTAATCTACGCTGGCCCACCCTATATAATCAAACTCATTTTCAGGAGTATCCGGATTATCAAAACTATTAACCATATACCAATTAGAGAACTCTGATTTCTCTTGATTCTTTACTAAATCCTTCCAAGCCCAAAACTCGGCTCCCGTATGATTCCAAGAGTAATCCATAATGATACGGATTCCCCTTTTCTTAGCTTCTTTTACTAATTGCAGGAATAACTTATCAGCTGAAGTCCATTTCCATGTAGTAGGATCATTAGGATTTTCAGATTCCATAATCTTTAAATCGCCTGCAGGATCCGGACCGAAATTGATATCAATATGATGATAGTTTCTGGGATCGTATTTATGCATAGAAGGAGAATCATTCACAGGGTTAAGATATAATGCATTTACACCCAAACCTTCAATATAATCCAATTTATCAATGACACCTTGCAAATCACCACCATAACGACGCATTTGTACCGTTGTATAGAAAGGATATTCAGGATACTCATTCGTATACCAGTCAGAAGTCCATTCACTCACTTTCCACCGATCAGGTTTCTCTTGTGGCCACGACCCTTTTATACTCTCCAAAGTAGGATCATTTGTTGGGTCTCCATTATAGAAACGTTC
>JAQUIZ010000246.1 GCA_028683355.1 Fermentimonas sp. | reverse complement strand
GCAAGCTGGCCACTCCGGATCTGATTACCTTAAATGTTGATGCTACGCCGTCAATTGTGGCAGTATATGTCTTGACAATTTCTGTCTGTTCATACACGTCATCATACTTGATCAGATATTTCAGTTGGCCCTCTATTATATCTTTAACGTCGATTGTAGCCTGTCCATTTATGCCAGGCTCATAAGTAGCAGAAAGAAGAATAGTATCGCCTTCCTTTAACTCAAATACAATCTGACTGCCTGAACTAATTATGAATTTCTTCAAATTGCCAAGCAACGATAAAGCATCCGGTTTTTGAATTATTGCCATTATTTTACTCGATTATAAATTATATATAAAATCACTGCAGTAATTAAAACAACAGAGAGAATTACCCATATCCACTCAATACCCTGTATTGGTCGAGAGTCAGTATCTATTTTAGTTGTTTCCTGAGCAACAACGCTGACAGTATCTTTTGCAGCAATGATTATTTCTGAGCCCTCTACGGAAACTGTTCGTTCAGTTCGCTCTTTTGTAGCCACACTTCCTTGCTGTCTGTCCCACCACGTTTCAGATACTTTTCGTATGCTTCCTGTTGAGTCGAATTCAGTAACTCTTGTGAAACTTTGCTCAACTGCTGATCTGCTTCGATCTGATCTTTCTTCAATGACTTCCATAACTCGAATTGAATCAGTCCTTCGTTCAGTTCGCTCAGATCCCATAACATAAGATTCATGTCTGGATGAGTCTTTTTTAGCACGGCAGCCAATAGTAGAAAGTAGACACATAAGAAGAATAGCCCCAATAAAAAGACTAAAACGATTAAAAATATTTCTAATGCCATATCTCATAAATAATTATAATTCAGTTTGAACGTTAAAGCTAGGACACGCCTTTGCAGCAAATTCGTTGTGACCATGAACTGTTGTGCCTGGATATTTATTTTTAAGTTTAGCTACCAATTCATGCAAAGCCATTTTTTGCTCTGCAGTTCTGGTATCTTTAGCTTTCATGTTTTTGTCTACACCACCGATATAGCAGATACCAATACTGTTTGCATTATGGCCAACAGTATGAGCTCCGGCAACATCTTCAGATCTTCCTGGATGCACTGATCCATCAAGATAGACTACCCAGTGGTACCCAATTTCTGAGAAGCCACGCTCTCTGTGCCAGCGATCAATATCTTTAACCGACACTGGCCTGCCCTCAGGGGTAGCTGAACAGTGAATAATTATTTTATTTATCTTCCTCATTGTTGCTGTTTTTTATACCAACCATATTTTTCAAGCGTGCAAAAATCTCGGTTGACAAGAGTTCATAAACAAAATTGATGGCCTGACTATTTGGATAAACCTGTCGAGCATTTTTGAAGATATTTGTCAGATAAAAATAAATGACAATCATTGTAATCCATTTGACAGCCGTAACGCCCATTTGCGGCTCACCCATTCGTCTTGAGCCATAGTCAAGAAAAACCACTAATGTTGCCCAGAAGGTCAACTGAGTTATCGCATTAAAAGCTTTCTTGATATCGAAGTGAGCCTTGTTTACATGAATATCAGTAACTATACCGGTGATAATGTTAAACACAAAACCAAGCGAGAGTAAAACAAGGATATCTTGTACCGGTAATAAAGCCGAGCCTATGCCGGCAATGATTATATATCCTAATTCTTTTGCTCTAACAAAAACGTCTTCCATAATGGCTGCTTTATTTAGTCGGTCCATCTTTTTTATTTCAAATTTCGCTATTTCATAAGGTGTGTGAAAGGACAAATTATTTACTGATATAATGCAGGCTCCAGCCAGGTAGTAATTGTGCCTTCATAAATGTTGTCCCAATTAATTAGGCTGTACGTATATTCCACTTGATAAGTTCGTTCATAATATCTGCCTCCAGCATTAAATTGAGCTTCAGTAGGATCAGGCGGATAATAGGCAGTGGGTGTGGCTTTGAAACGCCATCTTATTTTACCGCCTGTTGCTACAACCATTTTCCACATATATTGCTTGTTTCTGAGGTAATTATCTGCAGGACCTGCTGTTTGGACTGGATACTGTTTTTTGAGCGATTTAAGCAAACACTTTGATACAGTGTTTTTCTTTGTTGAATAGTCCAATGTTGACAATAAATATTTTTGGTTATGTAACAAGACAGGAGAAACTGAAGAAACACCCAACTTCACATCCTGAGGCAAGATGACTTCAGCTTCCACCTCCAGTAAAGCATTTCTTAATATATCATCATATTTTCGCCAAAACTTTTCGTAAATACCGTCATTACCTATCCACAGTAAATTATAATTCCATAATTTAACCCCGGCACTGTTGTAATTTGATAAGGTACCAACGCTGTGTGTAGCTGTTTTGTAAGTAAGGCACAACATAGGGTCGAGCTTAGAAAATGATATCTGCTGTTCAGTGTTATCATCAAGCACAAGTTTACTTCTTAGAGCCCTTTCAGAACCAACAAACGGAAATGTCGTATACGTATACAATGGTGTAGAACCATCAGGATATGTAATTTTCAATGAGGTTAAAACATCCGGCATAACATCCGGGAATGATTTATCTTCAACAGTTAGGTTTCCACCATCAAAATAACCAATTCCTAAACCTGAAATCTTTTCCTTAAAAGAGTTTACTCCTAAGAATCCGTCACGTACAATGGCACCATCTATGTTCCGGTAATATGAAGTAGGGAATTTATCAATAATCATGTTAAGCATTAATCCCTGACCTTCTGACTCACCACTGGTCAAGAACGAAGCATTAGAAGAAATAATGTCATGATAAGCCAGCACAAGCCTATTCATTGAAGAATCAATAGTGTTTGAAGTTAACCTAAGCTGTCTGTAATTATTATGATATTTAACAACCTTTTGCGAGACAACGTACTCCGA
>JAQUIZ010000091.1 GCA_028683355.1 Fermentimonas sp. | reverse complement strand
TTTTTTTGTGTAAAACAATTCTCTTTATGTTCAGTAGTTGATTTGTGATATTAAGAAGTGATGTTTTGGTAATAAAAAACCGGTAGACTTTATGGGATCTACCGGTTTTAAAATATTATTACAGTTTAATCGCTGAGTCTGTGGTTATTTGATCATGTCAAAACTGCGTTTTACAAAATTATTCAAAGCTTCACCTTTGAGCATGCCGCCTGAGAGTAGCGCGAGATCTATCATCTGTTTTAATCTTCCATCATCGGTAGTCTCTTTTACAAGTTGGTCTTTATCTTTTTCCTTGCTTGCATCAATCAGATCTTTTATGCTTGGATGCTGAGTGTTAAGTACAACCTGGTAAGTGTCGGGCATCTCACCGTAGAAGGCCATCTGTTGCTGCATTGCAGCCATCTCTTTCATCCTGCGGGAGAATTCATTTTGTACAATCTGAACAGGTTTTGTGCTTTCTCCTAATGCTTTGAAGTCAACTGAGAATTCAGTTTTTTCAATTGCAGGAAGTTGTGCCTTTACTGTTTGAGTGAGTGACTCTTTCTGATCGTCAGAAAGTTCAACCTCTTTAATATCCTCTTTCTGAATGATATGTTCGATAATATCACTGTCTACCCTGACGAAGCGTGTCTTGTCAAGTTTCTGTTCGAGAAGGCCCACCCAGTGAACGTCGAGCTGACCGTCCATAAGAAGTACGTCATAGCCTTTCTCTTTAGCCGCTTCGATGTGTGAATATTGTTCCTGTTTATCGCTGCAGTATAAATAAATTATATCACCATTTTTATCGGTCTGACTGCCCGAAACGAGTGTTTTATATTCATCGAAGGTGTAATATTCATCTTTGGTGTTTTTAAGAAGTGAGAATTTTGATGCCCTGTCATAGAATTTATCTTCACTTAGCATTCCGTATTCGATAAACAGTTTGAGGCTATCCCATTTTTCCTGAAACTGCGAACGTTCCTTCTTAAATAGTTCTTCGAGCTTGTCGGCAACCTTTTTTGTTATGTGACTTGAAATTTTCTTAACGTTGTTGTCGCCCTGCAAATAAGATCTGGATACATTTAAGGGAATATCAGGTGAGTCGATAACACCATGCAGTAGTGTAAGAAATTCAGGAACTATGCCTTCTACTGAGTCGGTAACATATACCTGATTGCTGTAGAGTTGTATCTTGTTTCGCTGTAAGTCAAGATTGTTCTTGATTCTTGGGAAATAAAGTATTCCGGTAAGATTGAAAGGGTAATCAACATTAAGATGAATCCAGAACATGGGTTCTTCGTTAAACGACATCGGATATAGATCGCGATAAAACTTTATGTAATCTTCATCTTTTAACCCGGCAGGTTTTTGACGCCAAAGTGGATTAGTGTCATTGATTATATTGTCTTCTTCAGTGTCAATCTGTTTGCCATCTTTCCAATCCTGCTTTTTACCGAATATAATTGGTACAGGAAGGAACTTGCAGTATTTTATTAGCAATGACTCGATTCTCTCTTTTTCTAGAAACTCCTTATATTCATCGTCAATGTGCAGAACTATGTCAGTTCCCCTGTCATTTTTTTCAGTTTCCTCCATTGTAAACTCAGGGGTACCGTCACATGACCATTTTACAGCCGGTTCTTCCTTGTGAGATTTTGAAATAATTTCCACCTTTTTGGAAACCATAAAAGAGGAGTAGAAGCCAAGACCGAAATGACCAATTATGGCATTTGCATCATCTTTGTATTTGTCGAGAAACTCATTTGCGGATGATAATGCTATCTGATTGATGTATTTATCAACCTCTTCTGCTGTCATTCCTATACCACTATCGGAAATTGTAAGCGTTTTCTTTTTCTTGTCTAAAGATACGCGAACTGACAATTCGCCAAGTTCTCCTTTAAATTCACCTCTGTCGGATAGTGTTTTGATTTTTTGTGTCGCATCAACTGCATTAGATACTATTTCACGCAGGAATATCTCCTGGTCGCTGTAAAGAAACTTTTTTATTATGGGGAAAATATTGTCAGTTGTAACCCCTATTTTTCCTTTTTGTACCATATCTTTATATATATTTTTAATGTCTGATTATAGATTTGCAAATAGTATGCCATTTATAAGCATTTATAAGCTGAGAGCTATTTAGAACCATTATAAAAAAAAGACTTTATTGCAATTTTGTTGCCAAAGGTAATGCAGCATTTGATTATATAAATATTTTTTATTGGGTATAAATGCCCCGATAACAACCTTTTTTCTTTAATTAAGCCACAGATAATCAGTATAGTTACGAGCTGGGTTTATTTGTTAACACTAATTAATCGTTATTACCTGAAAAAACATTGTTTGTTTAAAAATTATTCATTTATATTTGTACGACACAATCATTTAAAAGTCAAAGCTTATGAAGACAAAAATCGCTTTCGAAAAACAGCTGTTAGGTTTGCAAGACAATATGTTTAACTTCGCACTAACACTTACTGCTGATAGAGAAGAGGCCAAAGATTTATTGCAGGAAACTACGCTTCGAGTATTAGACAACAGAGAAAAGTATTACGAAAATGTAAATTTTAAAGGCTGGGTTTTCACAATAATGCATAATATATTCGTGAATAATTATCGTAAGATTGTAAGAAGCCAGACCATAATAGATAAAACAGAAAATTTATATCACCTGAACCTTCCGCAGGATTCAGGGTTTGACACTCCTGATGGAGCTTACACTATTAAAGAGATTAATAAAGCAATAAATAGTTTTACAGACGAGTATAAAGTTCCATTCTCAATGCATGTATCAGGTTATAAATATGAGGAGATTGCAAACCATTTAGGGTTGCCGATTGGAACTGTAAAAAGCAGAATCTTCTTTGCTCGTAAGAGATTAAAGGAAATGCTGAAAGATTTCAGATTTTACGCAGAATAGAAAACTAATAAAACATTATAAAAACCTCTTTCGAAAAGAGGTTTTTTTTATTTCCAAAATTCCTACCTTTGTCCAAGGTTATAAAATAGGTTCTAAAAATTAGTTAGATGGAGATTGTTTGGTTATTAGTTTCTTTAGTTATTCTTTATTTTGGTGCTGAGGGTTTAGTGTCCGGAGCATCATCATTTGCAAAAAGGATGGGTGTAAGTCCTTTAGTTATCGGTTTGACCATTGTTTCAATAGGTACAAGCATGCCCGAGTTAGTTGTAAGCGCCAAAGCAGCAATGATCGGTCAGAGTGCATTGTCTATCGGGAATGTATTGGGATCCAATATGATTAATATCGGTGTTATTTTAGGGTTATCGGCAATTATATATCCAATCTCGGTAAAACGGCAATTGTTGAAATTTGATGTGCCACTGATGATTTTTTCCTCTGTTCTTTTTTTACTGCTTTTCCTTGATTCAAATATTTCCCGGATTGAAGCGGGTTTGATGATAATACTATTTATTTCTTATATTTCTTATCTATATATTACTTCAACGAAGGGTCAGAGCAAAAAGCAAAATCAGCAAGATCAGAATGCAGAAGATGTAAAAATGAGTAAACACTGGTCAATAGATTTGCTATTTATTGTGGTTGGTTTGTTGGGATTAGTTTATGGGTCGGACTTATTAGTCGTGAACTCGATAATAATAGCTGAACGTTTGGGAATGTCTGAAGCAATGATTGGGTTGACTATAGTGGCTATTGGTACAAGTATGCCTGAACTTGCAACTTCTGTAGTGGCAGCAATAAAAAAACGTTCCGATATTGCTATCGGAAACGTTGTTGGCTCAAACATTTTTAATATGTTTCTTGTATTAGGTGTTGCAGGATTGATTCACCCTATTTCTACACCTGATATAAATTATATTGACTCTCTGTTTGTAGTAGCATTGGGTCTTGTGCTCTGGCTCTTTATGAAACTTGGTACCCGAATAAGACGGTGGCAGGGAGCAGCATTTATCCTGATATATGTTTTATATTTCTTTATAAAACTGTTAATTTGAATTTTTTACTCCCTGTTTCAATCCGTTTACTTTGGGATTGTAAATACTTTGGGATTGCTAACCTTTTCATTAAGCAGTGCCAATTCAAGAACTTCTTTTACATCGCCGACATAGTGGAATGTTAATCCTTTTAGATAATCTTCCTTTATCTCTTCGATGTCTTTTTTATTCTCGTTGCAAAGAATAATATCAGATATACCTGCACGTTTGGCAGCAAGTATTTTTTCTCTGATTCCACCTACGGGCAATACTTTTCCACGAAGAGTAATCTCTCCTGTCATTGCAAGGTTGGAGCGTACTTTGCGCTGTGTATATACTGATGCAAGTGATGTTATCATTGTAATACCTGCTGATGGTCCATCCTTCGGAATTGCTCCTTCAGGAACATGGATATGTGTATTATAATGCTCAAATATATCTGGGTTGATGTTCAGCTCTTCGGCATGTGAATGAATATATTCCATTGCAAGCATTGCTGACTCTTTCATAACATCTCCCAGATTACCGGTAAGGGTTAGTTTGGAACCTTTACCCCGACTCAAAGAACTTTCTACGAATAGAATTTCACCACCAACTGATGTCCATGCAAGACCTGTTACTACGCCGGCATATTCATTGCCTTGATATTTATCTCTGTTAAATTCTTCTCTGCCAAGGTATTCATGCAGATCGCCTAATTTAAGTGATTTAGGATATGCTTCATCTGAAGCGATCCTGCGAGCAACCTTACGCATGATTTTGGCAATCTTTTTGTTCAGCTCACGTACTCCCGATTCACGGGTGTAATTCTCAATAATTCTCTGTAGAGTAGGTTTGGGAATTACGAATGATCCTTTTTTGATGCCATGGTTTACCAGTTCTTTAGGAACTAAATGACGGTATGCTATTTCTATTTTCTCTTCAGTTATATATCCGCCTACATTAATCAGTTCCATGCGATCGAGAAGCGGTTGAGGAATAGTGTTCAGATTATTTGCCGTAGCAACGAATAGTACTTTTGATAAGTCGTAATCTATTGAGAGATAATTATCATGAAAGGCATAGTTTTGCTCCGGGTCAAGGACCTCAAGAAGTGCCGATGAGGGGTCGCCCCTGAAGTCTGATCCTATTTTGTCAACCTCATCAAGAACAAATACGGGATTTGAAGAGCCTGCTTTCTGTATGTTTTGAATTATACGGCCTGGTATGGCTCCAATATAGGTACGACGATGACCCCGTATTTCTGCTTCGTCATGCAATCCGCCCAGTGAAACACGTATATATTTACGATTTAGAGCTTCTGCAATTGATTTTCCCAGTGAGGTTTTTCCTACTCCGGGAGGTCCGTAAAGACAGATGATTGGAGATTTAAGATCTCCCTTTAGTTTTAGTACTGCCAAATGTTCAATAATACGCTCTTTGACTTTATCCATTCCGAAATGGTCTCTGTCGAGGATCTTCTGAGCATTATTGAGGTTGAAATTGTCTTTGGTATATTCATTCCAGGGTAGTTCGAGTATTGTCTGGAGATATCCGTATTGAACTGAATAGTCAGGCGATTGCGGATTAAGACGTTCAAGCTTTTGAAGTTCTTTCTCGAATGTCTCTGCCACTTCGGCACTCCACTTTTTATTCTTGCCCTTTTTCCTGAATTCGTTTATCTCTATTTGCTGAGTACTGCCACCCAGCTCTTCCTGTATTGTTTTTATTTGCTGTTGAAGGAAAAACTCTTTCTGCTGCTGACTCAGATCTTCGCGGGTTTTCATCTGGATATTCATCTTCATCTCCAGCATCTGCGATTCTCTGTTGAGTAACATCAGGAGCCTGTAGGCCAGGTCTTTCTCATCATCAATATTTAATAATTCCTGTTTTTCGCGACTTTCTATCGGTAAATTTGTTCCGCAGTAGCTGATGAGCATATTAGAAAATGCTTCGCTTTTTATAGTTTGCATCAGCTCTTTTGGCGGCTCACCCAGCATTTGCAGCATTTGCAGCATAGATTCACGAATTGAATCGAGTATTGCCTTGAACTCTTTATCATCTTTTGATGCTTTTACCGTTTCTCTTAGCTTGTATGTGGCTTTCATAAACGGTTCACTCTGAGTCATTTCAGTCCACTCGAAGCGTTTCTTTGCCTGGACAATGATACTGAAGTTATTATCTGCGAGTTCAATTACACGAATTACTTCAGCAATTACTCCCAATTTATAGAGATCATCTTTTTCCGGATTCTCGATATTTGTTTCTTTCTGGCACACCAGGCCAATATATCGTTGTCTTTTTCCGAGTGATTTTACCAGCTCTAGTGATTTTTTTCTGCCAACAGAGATCGGCAGTGTACTTCCCGGGAAAACAATAGTATTTCTTAACGGGAGGATGGGCAATTTTTCTTTCAGATGCTTATCATCTATTTCAGTGTTACCATCAACGAAGTCACCCGCTATAAATGAGATAATGTTATCCTCGGTTTCTTTTTCGCTAAATTTATTTGTTTTGAATGGATTCATACTTTTAGTTTCTTCGACTTAAGAACAGAAAAATGTCTACTTTTGTTTATATATAATATGCTTGGACAAATTTCGTGCCAAACAACGTGGATTGCAAACTAAAATATAATCTCAGGCATAACAAACAGTAAATGTTTCTGATTTAGTACAACAAAATGTATCATATACTTTTTTTTGATGGTGAGTGTCGTTACTGCAACCGTTGGGTGCAATGGGTAGTTGACAGAGATAAAAAACGTAGCTTCAGGTTCGCATCTCTACAGTCTGAATTTGCTAAAGATGCCTTTCAGTATTTCAATGTAGATAAAAATAAATTTGATTCTATAGTTGTTTTAATAAACATGCAATCGTCTAATAAAATTACTGTGAAATCTGAAGCGGTTGCATTTCTCTTTTCAATTTTGAAACCTGATGCTCTGTTGTGCAAGTTAATAAGATTTATGCCACGAATAGTTTCTGATTTGGGTTATGACTTCATTGCAGCCATTCGCAGGTTTATACCCGTATCAGATTGCCGGCTTTATAACGAGGAAGAAATGAGATTATTTTTAGATAATAGTAATTTTACTGAACTGTTATTTCGTTTTAGACATAAAAAATAGTAGTTTTGCACTTTAAATTTTTTTTATTGTGAGAAAAGTAATCGCTATCAATGATAAACAGTTTGAACTCCTTATAGAGCAGGAGGTAATTGAGAATGAAATAAAGCGCGTAGCCCAAAGGATAAATACAGATCTTAAGGATAAGAGGCCGCTATTTATCGCAGTACTCAATGGATCATTTATGTTTGCAGGTGAACTTATGAAGCAGGTAAACATACTAAGTGAGATAACTTTCGTAAGGTTAGCTTCGTATCATGGAACATCCTCAACAGATGATGTTAAGACAGTACTTGGCCTTAATGAAAGTATTAAAGGACGAACAGTGGTAATTGTAGAAGATATTGTAGATAGCGGGAATACCATGGTGGCCTTGCTTGAAGAACTAGAGAAAATGGAGCCTGAGGAGATAAAAATTGCAACTCTTCTTTTTAAACCGGCTGCAATGAAGCATAAATTAAATCTTGACTATGTGGCTCTCGAAATACCAAGTGATTTTATTGTAGGTTATGGTCTGGATTACGACGGTTATGGACGAAACCTTAGAGATATTTATAAGGTTGTCTGATTACTAATTTGTTATGAATTTTTAGTTTTTCAACGAAGATTAAATGTTTAACCCGGTTGACTGTTATTTTTTATTAGAAAATAATCTCTAGATTTTAAAAATAACTATTTTCGAGAAAATTCACACAAAATGCTGGGTAGTATTAAAAAAATAGCTATTTTTGCATCCTAAGCAGTCGTGTAACTAATATAATGAAGCAGATAAAAATTATTCACAATGGACAAAGATGAAGTAAAAAAATCACCGAAGGCGAATTTGGAAAAGCACAGAAGCACCTTTATTCTTATTGGATTGGTGTTTGCTGTATCAGTACTTTTCTTCGCTTTTGAATGGACTTCAGCAACAGAAAAAGTTGACGAGGCCATTATCGTTCAAGATGTTCTGGCCGAGGAAGAAATTGAAATTACCCGTCGTGACGCAGAACCTCCACCACCACCACCTCCACCACCAGTTGAAGAAACACCAGAGATTATCCAGGTAGTTGAAGAGGAAGTGGAATCCCGATTTGAGATCAACGTTGAGGATGATCAGTCACAACGACAAGCACAAACATATGTACCGCCTCCACCACCACAACCAAAAGAAGAAGCTGTAACTGAAGAGATTTTCGTGGTTGTAGAAGAACAACCTGAATATCCCGGTGGAAATGCTGCTATGATGCAGTTTCTTAGTAATAATATAAGATACCCGGTAATAGCACAGGAAAATGGTATTCAAGGTAGAGTTATATGTAATTTCGTAGTAGAGAGAGATGGTAGTATAACCGATGTTCAGGTAGTAAGAGGTGTAGACCCTTCACTCGACCGAGAAGCTGTTCGTGTTATCCAGCAGATGCCACGCTGGAAGCCCGGAAAACAGAGAGGACAGGCAGTACGTGTGCGTTTCACGCTTCCTGTTGTATTCCGACTACAGAATTAATCTTGTTAATTATAAAGTTTAAAAAAAGCTGCTTTTCATAAACCGAAAGCAGCTTTTTTTGTAGAATAATGAATGTTTAAATAATCTTGCCTATGACTGAGAAAGTTACTTTTTTTAGAGAAAAAATAGATGAGGAGCTCTCGAAAGTTATGAAGGGGTTTCAACCGGAAACACTATTTGAACCGCCAAGGTATGTCTTATCATTAGGCGGAAAAAGAATAAGACCAGTTTTGACATTAATGGCTGTTGATCTGTATGGTAAAGAAGTTGAAACGGCAGTAAACGCAGCTTTGGGCATTGAAATATTTCACAATTTCTCACTTCTGCATGATGATTTGATGGATAATGCTGATGTAAGAAGAGGTAGTGCAACTGTACATAAAAAGTGGAATGCCAATACTGCTATTTTATCGGGAGACGCAATGGTAATTGAAGCTTATAAATATATTGCACAAGTACCACAGAAATACCTCACAGAAGTACTGGAACTGTTTTCGGATACAGCAATGGATATTTGTGTGGGCCAGCAGTATGATATGGATTTTGAACACCGTTCTGACGTAAATGAAGCAGAGTATATAGAGATGATACTCAAAAAAACGGCTGTGCTTACAGGCTGTTCACTTAAAATGGGAGCAATCTTAGCTGACGCCGATAAAAGAGATGCTGAAGCACTTTATCAGTTTGGCTTAAACTTAGGACTTGCCTTTCAACTAAAAGATGATCTACTGGATGTTTATGGCGACCAGAAAAGTTTCGGTAAGAAAATTGGTGGGGATATAATAAGTAATAAAAAAACCTATTTGCTGATTAAAGCACTTAAGAACTCTAATCCGGATCAGCGAAAAGAACTCGATAAATGGCTATCAGCCAAACAATATGAGACAGATGAGAAAGTTGAGGCTGTTAAAAAAATTTACGATGAATTAAAACTAAAGGTAATATCTGAAAATCTCATCGAAAAGTATTATCTTGCATCTTTGGATTGCCTGTCATCAGTTAATGTGGCTGATGATCGAAAACTAGAATTAATAAAACTTTCGGAAAACCTTATGTATAGAGAAAGATGAGAGTTGCTTAAAAATAAGTTGAATGCCTTATAGAAGATTACCCAATACTGATACAGCACGCATTAAAGCTTTGAAGGTTGCTATAGAAAAAGCTGATAAAACTGATTTTCAGGAGTTGCAGATTTCAACAAAAGTATTAAATGCTGCTAAAGGAGCATTGAAGCATTTTGAAGGTTTATGTGCTCGTTACCGTCAACTATATGAAATTCAGGTTAAAGCCAACAAGTCATTTCTTGGGAAAGTGAAAAATGCAAGAATGTACATTTCTCATTTTGTACAGGTTTTATATATGTCTATTTTACGAGAAGAGATTAAAGAAAAACAATTAGAATTTTACGGACTTGAAAACGCAAATCAAATTGTTCCTGATTTATCTACTAATGAACAGTTGATGGAATGGGGACAAAAAATTATAAATGGCGAGAATAAACGCGTTTCTCAAGGAGGAGTGCCGATTTATAATCCATCTATAGCAAAAGTTAGTGTTATGTATTCACTTTTTAAGGAGGGATACCAGACTCAGAAACTTCATCAAAAAGCTACTCAGAGAGTAATGGATGAGGTTGCAGAATACCGTGAAATTGTGGATAAGATTATTTTCGATATTTGGGAAGAAGTAGAGAAAAGCAGCAGTAATATACCTGTTGAAAAACGTATAGAAAGAAATCGTGAATATGGTGTTATTTACTACTACAGAAAAGGAGAGATAAGCTGATGGGAGTTATTGATACTCATGCTCATCTGTTTTCAAAAGATTTTGAAAATGATATTGAAGAAGTTATTTACCGGGCTAAGATAGCAGGGGTTGAGAAAGTTTTACTACCTAATATAGATGAAACAACTATAGTAAATCTGAAAAAATGTGTTTCTTTAGATCCTGCATTTTTTAAACCTATGATGGGTCTTCATCCCACCAGTGTAGAAAAAAATTGGGAGCAGCAATTAGAAGCAATTTATAAAGAAATTGCAGAGTATGAATATTACGCTGTAGGAGAAATAGGTGTTGATCTTTACTGGGATATCTCTCATGAAAAAGAACAGATCTCTGCATTTGAAGAACAGTTGAAATGGAGTACCGATAGGGGTTTGCCTGTATCTATTCATTTTAGGAACGCTACAAAAGAGGTTATAGATAGTATAAAAAGAGTAGGAGAGAATTCGGTAAGAGGAGTGTTCCATAGTTTTGGTGGTAACAAAGATGAATTGGATGCTATCTTACAATTAAAGAATTTTATGGTCGGTGTAAACGGTGTTGTTACATTCAAAAACTCCGGATTAAGTGAGACTTTAATTCATTGTCCATTTGACAGGGTGGTACTTGAAACAGACTCGCCTTATCTTGCTCCTGTACCTTACAGAGGAAAACGAAATGAATCATCATATATACAGGAAATCGTAAGGAGATTGTCTGAAATATGGCAAAAAAGTGAAGCAGAGGTTGAAAAAATTACAAGTACCAATGCGATGAGGATATTTGGATTAGAGAATTAACTAAAATATCTGTCCGGAACATGATTAAGAAATATTTTCTTATTGAATGTAGCTTATAATTGATAAATTCCTTAAATTTGCCCCTTGAAATGAGCAGGAATGAAATATTTTTTGTAATTTGCACCCCATTTCCGGGAAGTCCTCTTTTGGAGAGATGCTCGAGTGGTTGAAGAGGCACGCCTGGAAAGCGTGTATACGCCAAAAGTGTATCGCGGGTTCGAATCCCGCTCTCTCCGCTTTAAATTTCATGGAAAGTCGAAGATGGATTTATAAAACATATTTATACTGAATCAAATTTAAATCATTTATAAACAAACAAATTAGATCATTAATCAACAAAATTGAACACACAATGAAAAAGTTATTTGCAATTTTAGCAATCTTCGGAATGATGTCTGTAGGATTGTCTTCGGTTCTTTTCGCACAAGAAACCACTCCTGAAGAACAAACAGAACAAGTAGCCGCTACTCAGGCACAAGTTCAAGAGGTTAGCGGCGGTATGCACCAAGCTCTTAAAGTTAAGTTTATTGAAGGTGGTGCCGGTTTTATGAGTGCTATCGCTATCTGTTTGATACTTGGTCTGGCTTTCAGTCTTGAAAGAATTATTTACCTAAGTTTAGCTGATGTTGATCCCGACGCATTCCTTAATAAAGTTGGTGATACATTAGACAGAGGTGATGTTGAAGCAGCAAAAGACATAGCTCGAAATACAAGAGGACCAATTGCTTCAATTGTTTACCAGGGTTTATTGCGACTGGATCAGGGAGCTGAAGAAGTAGAGAGATCAATTGTATCTTACGGAGGTGTACAATCAGGATTACTAGAAAGAAACCTTTCATGGATTACCCTGTTTATCGGTATTGCTCCTTCACTCGGATTCTTGGGTACTGTAATAGGTATGGTTATCGCATTTGATAACATCCAGAGAGCAGGCGATATGAGCCCGACAATTGTTGCCGGTGGTATGAAAGT
>JAQUIZ010000245.1 GCA_028683355.1 Fermentimonas sp. | reverse complement strand
AACCGGCCTCTCCGGCGCCATCCATAACCGACAACTCCACACTTTTATTCTGATCATCGGAATAAGTTGCCTGAGCCGTCACCAACCCCATCATTGAAGCGTCTCCCACAGTAAATCTCGTGCGTTTCATGCCAGCCAGACTTTCCGGCAAAAGAGCCTTCATCTCGTCGTTGGTAAGCGGTGTCTGACCAAGCAAATCACTCTGCTTCTTCTCCCAATCCTCAGCTGCTTCGGCAGCTTTGTTGAGGCTCCTCATTCCACCGATAGCTTCGGAAAGACTTGGCGAATCGTCTCCCCCATCTTCCGAAGACTTATTACCCCCGCACGAGAGCAATAGTGCGCTAATAAGCAACACAATAAAACAACTACGTAGGTTCATAGACAAAATAAATTATTTAAAGGTTTAACTTTAAAAAACATCAATCCTAATCACCACTATAACATAATAAACTTAAAAATGTTTTATACTTATTGTCTTTTATTTGCATTTTTAAGTTAAAATCAGAGTGCAAAAATCACCTTGTGTGTAAAAATGCAATGAAGTATGTTGCTTTTTTAGACAAACGTTAATGTTTTAACATAAATAACTTCTATTTGATTTTACGAATAAAAAACTGTTCATGTTATATAAATCCTGTCATGCTAAATGAATAAAAAGTGAAGTCCGCTCTCTCCTCTCCAGATTCCTGGTACGATGCCCTTTACCTGCAGTATCCTCAACAAGAAGAATCTCACCTGTCTGGAACTGGCGCATCTCACCAAGTGAAGTCTCAATCTCAATTCCCCCGTCAAGAAGCACAATATATTGCCTCTGAGGCGCATGATGGAAATCGTAATCATAATCGGGAGAAACCTTCCTGAACTGAAGCGTCTTCACTGCAATATTTTCGGAAAGAAACCCAATCTCACCCCTGTCAAACAGAGGCACATCAATCACCTCAAAGCGCGATTCTCCATTCTCATCACTATAAACACGAGTTACTTTCATATTTCTCTTGTTGTTATATATATAGTGTAATAAACATTTTAGTTACAAAAAAAATAGTCTTACTACACAATTTGATTAATATCAGAACTGACGAGCATCAGGATTTATTACCAAATATCAATTGATTAGCAAGATCAATCTCTTTCATTGAAATAGAATGCGACTTGCCAGGGTACACTTTTTCCACAACAGAAGCATTCATACCTTTAATATATTCGGCGGAAGCCATAACACGGTCTACAGGAACGTGAGCATCAGGATCGCCGGTACTCAACAAAACAGGTGTCTGCTCAAAATCTCCTTTATAGTTCGAAGCATTAATCTCATCACCGATCAACCCACCCGTAAAAGCAACGATACCTCCATACCGCCGTGCATTACGAGCAGTGAACTCGAGCGTAAGACAAGCCCCTTGTGAGAATCCCAGGAAGTAGATTCTCTCCGCAGCGATACCAGCATTCAGCACTTTTTCCACTGTTTCACCCACCACCTCAACAGCCGAAGACAACCATGGCTCATTCTCCTTTGAGGGGGCAAGAAACGAATAGGGATACCAGGTGCGGTTACTTGCCTGAGGCGCGATAAGTGCAAAACCGGTAAGGTTAAGATACTGCGATATCGAGAGAATATCATCAGCGGTACCACCCCTCCCATGAAGCATAATCAGAGCTTTATCAGCCTGTTCAACCGGCACACCTCCATACTTTAAAACCAATTTATGTAACATATCAATCGTACTTTAATTCAGGAAGTACACTTTCTATTTTCTGTCGCATACTTTCATACTTACCAGGCAACCTGAGAGAGCTGCCAAAAGCCTCCAGAGACTCATCAACAGTGAATCCCGGGTTATCAGTTGCCAGCTCAAACAGCACACCGCCCGGCTCCCTGAAATAGAGCGAGAAGAAGTAGTCACGATCAATCTTTGGAGTGATCTGTAAACCTGCGGCAGTTACTTTTTTACGAACTTCCATCAGAATATTATCATCTTTCACCCTAAAAGCGATATGGTGATTAGTACCGGCTGCACCGCGACCGTTTGGGGCAGCCGGATCCTCGATTATATCAATAAAGTTGGCCGTATCAACCGTGTCAACAGCAAACCTGTATCTGTTACCCTCATGCTTTACCTGAGAATAACCCAATACATCCGTCAAAACTTTTGCTGTGGCACCAACCGATCTAAGTGTCAGTGTAACCGTATGAAACCCTCTAATGGCAACTTCCTTACCAATTTCTTCAGTTGTCCGTGGCTCCCTGTTATCACTCTTTTCAGCAACAACAAGCTGCAGCTGCATACCGTCAGGATCATTAAAAGACAATACCCTCTCATTAAATATCACACTCTCCTCAGATTCAATCCCATAACTCTCCAGCCTCTTTTTCCAGAAATCAAAACTTCCCTCCGGTACCGAATAAGCAGTGTGAGTAGCCATTCCGGCACCATTTACACCCTTGCCGATCCCCTCCCATGGAAAGAAAGTAATTATCGTTCCCGGTGTACCCTGCTCATCACCAAAATAAAAATGATAAGTACCCGGATCATCAAAGTTCACCGTCTTTTTCACAAGTCTGAGTCCAAGCACATTTGTATAAAAATCATGATTTTTCTGTGCACTGTTGGATATTGCAGTAATATGATGCAATCCTAATATATCTGTTTTCATCTATATCTATATTTTTATTATTCGCTTTATCTATAACAAGAAGGGCATTCTAAAAGTTCATAAGCCATGGCAACATGATTCAGATGCCATTTTAAAGTGGTATAAATGAATCAATTTTAAGTTTGAATAGAAAAATATAAGTCAACTTTTTGCAGGTTTATTAAAAAGATGTATCTTTGCACTCTCAAAATAGGGTCCCGTAGCTCAACTGAATAGAGTATCTGACTACGGATCAGAAGGTTCCAGGTTTGAACCCTGGCGGGATCACTT
>JAQUIZ010000090.1 GCA_028683355.1 Fermentimonas sp. | reverse complement strand
TATTCTTATAAAATCATCACCTAGATAATCTCTCCAGTAGAAATTGTTTTTAGCATCTTCTTCTGATACGTTTTCTGCCGACCATAGATCATAAATTCCATCTCCGTCAGTATCAGCTCCCGAAACAACTTCGTTTGCCACATCCCATGCAAGTACATAACCATCTGTAGCAGTCATCATGCCTTCTATCCACTGATCCAGTGCATAAGTAAGGGTATCTGCCTTCTCTTCAGGAGTTAGCGGAATTTTATTACCACTTTCTTCAGTCTCCCAAACGATGTTCGCAAAGTAGTAAGTAACCTGCTCTGTACTCACATTGAGGTTGAAAGCGATACTCTTCATACCGGCACCTTCACCAGGAATGGAGCCAGTTGCTTCATAATATTGCCATTCAGTGGTGAATTGAGGATTCTGTGGCAGCATAGCCCAATGCTTGTAATCGCCCGGTTCTCCATGACATTGTGTCTCAGAAGCGGCTGCAGCAGAAGCTTTGTACCAGAAAGAAATTCTGTACTTTTCACCTGCTTCCCATGCTTTATTCGGTGTATAAATAAAGAATTGAGTATCCCAGGGATCAGTAGGATCAGCAACAGAATTGATCTTGATGGCATTCATTCCATCGGGCCCCTCGCCTTCAAGGATAACACCAGGTACATCGCCCTTGCCTTTCTCGCGAACAACGAAATTGTCCATTGAACCGCCTGTTAGCATCTCACTGTTCTCAAGCTGGTTTACGTAAAAAGTAACAGCTGCAGCTTCTTCGTGTGTCACCTTTACCCAGGCCACTTCATAAGTACCTACGTATTTCCCGGACTGCAGCATCACAAAGGCATCGGAAGCATTCACGGTGCTGTTAAGCTCCACCGAAACATCTACCCATTCCTCAGTAACGGGCAATTGGGTGTTTCCTTGAGCACTCCAGGTACCCAGAGCCACGGTAATGGCACCCGCACTGGTCCCCTTAATACGAATGGTCACCTTGTGCTTGGTATTTTCCTTGATAGAAATACCATTGGCCACGTGATATTGCAGGAAATAATTCTGCTCCATCTCGGATGGGTTTTCAACCACTAATACTCCGTTTTGAACATAGGGCTTTACAGGAACTTCTTCTGCTGCCCAACCGGTAAATCCTTCAACAGAATAATCCTTAAATCCATCAACTACTTCTTCAGTAGCATCAGGATCTACTTCTATCTCTTTATCAGCAATTATCTTTTCAAGATACTTCTTGTTTTGCTGTGCATGCCAAAGAAGAGTATGTCCGTAAATCTCTGTTCCTGCAGCTTGTGCAGCAGTAACAAATTGAACAACCTGTCCGAAATCCATAGAACCGTCGTCTTTCACTATCGATGCATACTTCATAGCATTACCTGCTGTTACACGATCAAAATTTGAATTGATTGCACGGTAGGTTAACCCCTGTTTGATATAATCACTCACCGTTACGCCGGCTCCAAGCTTAAAATTGGGGTTTGCTGATCTATCAATGTAGGTTTTCAGAGCGTCGTATTCATTGAGATATTCCATCTGCTCAATTGATGCCGGTTTTTCAACATTAAACAGCTGAGTTGTATCATCCACGCATGAATAGGCCAAAACCATAAACAGCAAGATCGCCCCTAAAATATTTATTTTATTTCTCATATCATCAAATATTAATTTGGTTACCCATTAATTCTTTAAAGCTGTATTAAACCATTCAGCTTTAACACCTCTATCTCTGACAACTAAAGTATCAGTTATGTCAAACTTAATGTCACCGTAGTCAATAGTATATTCCAGATAAAGTGCGTCCCTATCCTTGTTACCCCAGCTATTTTTATCTCCTTTCGATACAAATTTTCCAGATCCGGTAGCAATAATTCCCTCTGAATCTGAAGAGACTGTACAGTTGTCTTGATTATCAAAAGTTAGCAATAAAGTGCTGTTACGAGTGAAATCATTCATATCTTTAGATACATGATTCCACGCAATTGTATTTAGAGAGCGAGTGGAAATCGTGCTGATCACTTCATTTTTTTCAATATCAGCAGTAGTACGATTAATTGTACCGGTTTGTGCAACTGAAATAACATCTTTACCCCTTCGCAAATAATTTGCGTCATACTTATTTATGTATTTCACCGCATATAGTACATAATCCTTTGGTTGAACATCCCAATCTTCAGAAACTGCTCTTCTCGGATTGTCCACCAGTGGAATTCCGGAAAGTATACTGTCAGCATTATTTACATTGGTCATCACAACCGGAATAACGTAATTAGTTTCGAGTGCCAGAGGATCGTTAAAAAAATCTTCTGTCAGCTGTACAACAACTCCGCCCAAAACTGTGCCCTTTTCTATAACTATTTTATTTGATGAGAGTGAATAGTAATTTGACGGCATAGGAATAATTTCTCTTCCATCATCAAATTGGATATCGTCGCAAAGGGAATTGTCTACCTCTATGCCGATTTCAATATTTTTATCGTTACTGTAAACTCCACCCATAGTTGCCATTATCTGACACTGGAATTTATTATCTAAGGTTGTGTCAAAGATATCTTCTCCAAGAGTAATAGTACGGACAGGACTTTGATAAGCAAAATAAACTGCTGTGTATTCGAAGTCCGGAAATTCCCAATCACTATTCTGGCAGGAGGTAAATACCCCGGTAATAAATGCCGTCAGAATTGATATAAATAGTATTTTTTTCATTTTCTTTAATGTTAAAATTTCAAGTATGTTTACCATCCTTTATTTTGAAGTAGATTGTCAAATTTAATAACTTCTCCGTAGGGAATTGGACCGTAATACATATAGTCCTGATACGCGCGTCTTTCCACTAAATCCAGGACAGAGTATTCTCCATCTTCAATTCTCATACCTTTTGCAGGTTGAGTGATATCTTTCTTCCAACGTCTGATATCCCAGAAACGAAATCCTTCAAAACACAATTCAAGACGTCTTTCGTTGTGAATAAGTTCACGCATTTTATCTTTATCACCTTTTACTGATTCAAGATAAGGATCATCAGCACTTATTCCAGCTCTCTGACGGATAGCTTTAATCACGTCGTAAGCAGAATAACCATGAGTACCTGTACCTGTTGGTCCCCAAGCTTCATTCGCAGCTTCAGCATACCCGAGGAATATTTCGGTATAACGAATAAATGGCTTATAGTGATAAGCTTGAGTTTCTGAACTTGGATTAGCGTTTACTGTTTGAACCAATAACTTTTTCAAATAGTAACCTGTTCTTGTTGAAGTCTCAACTCTATTTAGAGCGTTGTTATCACTTCCATCCGCGGCTGTTGTTATAACAGTACTTTGAGGACCTGCTTTACTTCCGTTACGTAAAATGTATAAGTCAAGACGAGGATCTCTTCCTGCATAAGGATTGTTTGGATCATAATTACTCTGAGGATCTGTAATAGGATATCCGTTTGCCATTGGAAATGCATCAACAAGGTTTTGAGTTGGATTAACTCGACCGCTTCCAAACAGGGTGGGTGGATAATTGTCACGTTCAAGATCCAGACTCTCTTCTTTATTTCCTCTCCAAAGAATTTCTTTAGGATTGACTCCTGCAGGTAAGTTCTGTATTGCCTGACTATTTGCATACCAGATATTTCCTGTTGGGTCAATCTGAGAAACAGGATTGCTTCCTAATCCGCTAAGCACTTCGGCCATCAGGTTTGCCGCTTCTTCCCATGAAACGTCAGTTCCATCGCTATAGGCGGGACTTGCTGCAAGTAAAGCTGCCTGAGCACGTACTGCTTTGGCTATTCTTGCACTCATACGATTCTTTGCATTGTCTCCGAAAACGCGGGTATATTGACCGGCATTTACTCCTTTTGCTCTATATTTTGCCGGCACTTGATTATTATCGGTTATTTCACCATAATCTTCCGGTAAAAGCATCAAAGCAGAATCAACGTCTGCATATAGTTGATCTATACATTCCTGGAATGTGTTCCTTGGCAGGTTAAATTCAGAATTAAGATCTTCCGGTTCTTTAACGATTGGAATTCCCAATAACTGACCATCTTCTGCCCAGCCAGCGTGGTTTAGCAATAAATGATACATATATAGTGCACGCATACCAAAAGCATCACCCTTCATACGATCCCTGAACATTTCGGCAACTAAAGGGTCTGCTGCCCAATTTACTCCATCTGCCAGGAAAATAAATTGATTCAGATACTGCCATGAAGCACGTAAATACTGCCATCTGTCCATAGGATTATTGTTTGCTCTCCATGAGCCTGTTGCCATTTGCCTATAGCCGTTGTTTGGATCATTAGAAACGGCATCATCAGTCGCCACATCATTAAATGACCAGGATCCGAGTGGATTACTGATATAAGCGTGTCCTAATAAGCCTGTTGCCCAGCCGGGCATATTGTACAGGTCTTCCGTGTCTTTATGATTTTCAACAGCCGGCTCAAACATGTCCTCACATCCATTCAACATTATTATTAGTAATGCAAATAGTGTAACTATTGATATTTTATTCTTAATCTTCATGATGAATATTTTTATACTAATTATTATCATTAAAAAGTGCCTACAACACCAAAATTATAGAAACGTGTCTGAGGTGCACTGTCTACATTTCTTTCAAAATGTTCACGCTCGTTAGATATTGTCAGCAGATTATAGCCGGCAATATATAAGCTTACTCCATTAACAAACGAGCCTTCAAAAGCAGTTTTTGGTATATCGTATGTAAACTGAACCTGTGATAAATTCAAACGATCTGTTTTAAACAACCAGAAGTCAGAGTTACGAAAACTGTTTGCACCATTTGTTGTAGTAAGGCGCGGATATGTAGCTGTTCCTTTTGTTTCCTCGGTCCATCGGTTTCTTACAATATCTGAGTATTTGTTATCACTTCTTACCCAATAATAAGAGTTGTTTTTAAAACCATGTCCTCCGTAGAATCCGTCAGCCATTGCAAATAGAGTGAAATTGCGCCATTTTGCTGTGAAATTAAGTCCCAAACGAAATGGGGTATCCCAACGACCCAAAAATACCTCGTCGTTATTGTCGATTATGCCGTCACCATTTTGATCTTTATATCTCAGATCACCGGGAGCAACATCTCCGAACTGCTGAGTAGGTGAACTGTCAATTTGTTCCTGATCATTAAAGAATCCAAGACTTTCCAATCCCCATAATCCATTTACCGAGCGACCAATTCTGGTTTGATAATCATACTCAAAACTTTCATCTCGTTTTGCTGCTTCGGTTGATGTGTACATTCCACTAACTCCCAACGTAAGGTCTACTTCACTTACTTTCTTATTTAAATAAATACTAAAATCGAAACCGGATCTGTTGTCAATATTATAGTTTACATAAGGTATAATTGATGAAGTAGGATATCCAACCTGAGTGAAATATATTGGGTAAAGTGAACTTACACGTGCAATATCTCCATCCATCTTACCTGAGAAGTAGTTGAAGTCAAATGAAACCAGTTTATCCCAAAGTGATCCACGAAGTCCAAGATTAATTTCTTTTCTTTTCACAAATGTCATACTAGGATTATTTCCACGTTGGAACTCAGTTGCAGCTTCTCCACCAAGATCTGCCCATGAGTACCAACCACCCCTCTGTAAAATTGATTTGTAAAGATAATATCCCATTTCGTTATCATCAGTAGCAATATCCAGATCCTGACTGATAATTCCACCGGATAGAGTCAACATAAGATCGTCAAAAGCTGTATCGCTAAAGAAATCCTCTTTTACGGGACGCCAACCAAGGGTAAGAGTAGGTGAAAATCCCAGACGGTTACCTTCTGGCAATTTAGCTGAATATGGTGAGGCTGAGCTAAAATCAACATAATATTTATGGTTGAAATTATAAGATGCCTGTAATCCTAAATTCACATTCGTAATACGGTGATACTGTCCGCTCAGTTGTCTTTGCCATCCATTGGCAACAATCATACCGAAGAAATTATGAGAATCATCAATTGTACGTGTATAATCAAACTGTCCTGAGAAGTTATAAGTATATCTGTAAGCTGAGTTACTGATAACTTCATCTCCTGTTTTGTTATCAGTTCCATACTGAGTAACGCTTGCAATCATATCACTACCTGCATAATTTGTCCAAGACGGTTCAAAAGTTGCATATTCGTTAGTATAACCTTGATTATACGTCAATGCGTAGTCAATACCATATTTAGCTCTGAAATGTAATCCCTGAAGAAGAGATTTCAGATTAAAATCAAAAAGAGTATTAAACTGGAATTGTCTGCTCACGAATTTACTGTCTCCTGCTGCATAGGAATCAGCAATAGGATTGGTAGGATTTAATTGAGTACCGCCAAGAAAATATTTACCATCTAAAATATAATTACTGGCATTAATGGCAGCCCACGACGGTATATCATTCTCTTCAAGATAGCTCAACGGAATTAGTGGAGCTACTCTGTTTGGACGGAGTGAAGCTGCATTTGACCACCAATTACCTGCTGCACTGTAGGAATCATAAAATGTTACGTTCGCATCAGCCTGAACTTTCAGGAAATCCCGTAAGTTCATATCCACATTACCACGTACAAATAGTCGGCTGGTATAGTTGTTTTTACTATTGCCTACTTTAAGCAGAGAGTTTTCACGATAATAACCGGTTGAAGTGTAGTACTTTACACGATTATTCCCACCGGTAATCTCTGCTATTGCTTCAGAGCGGTTGTATGCCTTGCGTAAATAATCAGATGAATACATATCCAAACTCGGATAACGATAAGGATTCTCACCTGAAGCGAATCTAAAGATATCTTCTTCAGAATAACTGGGATCAAGTCCATCGTTAACGCGAGCTTCATTGTAAAGTGTCATGTATTCAGCAGAACCTAAATATTTAGGAAAAGCTTTGGGTGTATGAATACCTGTATTTGCACGAATATTTATAGTAGGAGCACCTACTTTACCTCTTTTAGTAGTAATCTGAACTACACCTTTTGCGGCACGACTTCCATAAAGAACAACAGCTGCCGGTCCCTTAAGTATAGTGATTTGTTCTATTTCGGTAGGCAATACGTTGTTAGCATCGCGTACAATCCCATCGATAACTACCAGGTATTCATCCATACCCCAGATGTTACCACTTACACCACCAATCAGATTTTCAATAAAGTTAAGGCTGTATGTGGTATATGCTTTTTTTGTCATTTCCTCTACATCAATGACAGAGACTCCTCCCAGCAGATCCCTTTGGTTTATAGCTCGAAAAGCCACCTCCACTTTATTGTCTATAGTATCGTTTTCCCATGCCAGCATTTCTGTTTCTTGGGCTGAAGCATTAGAAAAATTCAAAAGGAAACAGATACAAAATATTAGACCAATATATATTTGCTTCATTATTGTCTTTTTTTTATTATAAATAATTACCAACCCGGGTTTTGATAAAATTCCGGATAAATGCTAACATCATCTGTATTAAATGGAAGCCAGTAATGTTTATTCGTAAGATTACGTTCAACTATCACTTCTTCCCTGAAGTTCCGCACCTCATTCTCCTTAGGATCTACTTCCGTATCTAATGGAGCTGCACGGTCGAAATGCTGCCTTGTCTTAATGTTATAAGGATATTCAGTAAGCAGTAACCAGCGACGAAGGTCATTAAAACGATGTCCTTCAAACGACAGTTCAACTGCACGTTCTCTTATAAGTTCGTCCATAAAGGAATTTAATGATGAAGTATACTTGTTTGATATAGGCTCTACACCTGCACGTTCACGAACTGTGTTAAGTGCATCAATAGCATTTTTAGAAAAATTTGATGATTTACCTGATGGTGAACCATATCCCTGGGCAGCCGCTTCAGCATACATAAGATAAACATCGGCAAGTCGAAGCCAAGATAAATGGAAGTGAGTAGCATAGCTATATCCATAAGTGTTGTCCCATATATTGGCGCCGAGAGGAATGAATTTATAGTTAAGATAACCGGTTCTACTCACAGTTCGCGGGTCATTTACATAGTTTCCTCCTGTATGAAGATTTGCATATCTCCAAACTTCATCTTCTTCATTTGTGATGGTACCGGATACCACTTTAACTCCGTCATATATAAAATTATTATAAAAACGCGGGTCTCTGCCTTTCCATGGATGTGTAGGATCAAAGCCTGATTCAGGGTCATCCAGAGGTAAACCGTTTGCCATTCCAAAATAGTTTACATAATTTGCAGCAGGTGCAAGAACTATACCGTCTCCTTGCGCCATTGGTGATGGCTGGTAAGAGTTCATCTGTCTCCAGAAAGAATCTGCACCATAAGTCGGACTACGTATTATTGCTTCACTTCCACCAGGCATCAACCAGCCTTGTTGTATAGTGTAAAATAAGGATGAATAGTCTTCAAAATCCACAAGTGCATATTGAGTTTCGCCATTTTCAACCATACTTAAGACTTTACCAAAAGCATCAGCTGCTTTTTTAGCCAGTTCTGTGTCATAAGTGCGCGGGCCGTTAATACCATTAGCCATTAATGGACTGCTTGCATATAAGTAGGTTTTCCCCAACATAGAAAGAGCCCAGATCTTGTTAATACGAAGTTCGTTATTATTGGCTGTACGGCGTCCAATCTCTGTATCATCCCAATTTATCGGTAACAGATCTGCTGCTTTTTGAAAATCAGCGGCCATCTTTAATGCATTCTCCTGATATGATTCTCTGGGGAGTGTTAAAGGTTCGTCACTTGGAAGAACTTTATCCACGTAAGGAAGACCACCCCAATATTGTGTAAGCTGGAAGTGAAACCAAGCTCGGAAAAAGTATAACTGACCTTCAATCATGTCTCTTTCAGCTTGAGTAGCATCAGTCATTTTGCCTTCTGCCAACGCTTCCAGTCCCATATTGGCAACCCTTATACCATACCATGATCCGCCCCAGAGTGATTTGTTGAACCTGTCGCCTCCTGCACTCCAGTTACGATCAAGAAAACAGTCTCCCTTACCTATATAGTCACGATAGTTTCCCCTGTCTATACTGAATCCCATAAGATATTCGCCGTTACCTATCGTTACAACTTCATCCTCTCCCCAGTTGAAAGAGCTAACCCAGTTATGTTTTGCTATGTCGGGTGTCAGATGATACATCCTTTCAACAAATCCTTGAAAATTAGTGAAGTTTTTGTAAGCATCATCAGGAGAAATTACCGAATCCGGTGCTTTATCCAGATAGTCAGTACATGCTGTAACACTCAATAAAAGTGCTGCAACTATTCCGTATATTTTATAAATAAACTTTGTCTTCATTATATATATTATTATAAAGAGATTCTTAATCCCAAATTAAAACGTCTCTGCGTCGGATAAGCAGAACCACCTCCTGTGTTTGATTCACGGTCATCCGGCATTTTTGTCCATAAAAACAGGTTGTTACCGTTCACAAATACCTTCAGATTCGTCAATCCTATTTTCTCAATCCATTCTTCCTTACTAAATGTATAGGCTATTTCTGCATATTTTAAGCGAATATATGAACCATCAAAAAGGAAACGAGTTCCATTATTGTATTCACTTGGAATAGTACCCCATCTTGGAAGCGGAACATCAGCATTAGTATCATCCTTTGACCAGTATGAACCTTCATGAAAAGCTGTGTTTCTTACACCTCCCAAACTTGAAAGTCCTACATAGCGGGTTACATTGTTTACTCCGTAGAACTGTACAAATCCACTCCATCCTTTGTAGTCAAGCCCAAACTGTGTGTTCACAGTATTTTGTGGTACTCCTGTAAAGCCGTAAGGAATATTGTCAAATTCTGATATAATACCATCAGCATCATAATCAAGAATTATATAGTTACCCGGGATTCTTGTCTCATTTAAAGCATCGTGTCCGGTGCTGCCATATAGCTCATCCCATGTATTGTAATATCCGTAATCTACATACGAATTATGTTGTCCTATCGCTTTGTTTGCTGATTTTTGATATTCAGGTTTGAATATTGGATCATCAGCTTCAATAATTTTACTGGTAGCTCTTGTATAGAAGAAATTACCCCATAGACGCCAGTCTCGGTTAATCGCTTTATTCCATCTTACTTCTACCTCAAAACCTTCTGTGTCAACTTCACCAAGGTTAGCTGTGGGTGCAGTAACACCATAATAAGATGGTACTGAACGTCTGTCTCCGGACAAAAGAATATTAGATCTGTTTTCTTTGAAATAGTCTAGTGAACCGGAAATTACACCGCCAAAAAGAGCATAGTCGGCTGCAATATCTAGTTTAGTTGAAACTTCCCACTGTAGGTTTGGATTACCAACTTGTGATTCATAATACCATTGGTAAGGACTATCAGATGAGTCAACACCGGTAAGCCCTTGATTGAATGCACCGCCGTAACCCCATGTATCCATATATAACCAGCGTCCGTTGATATTATCATCACCTATTTGTCCATAAGAGGCTCTGAATTTCAACATATCCATCCATCCCCAATCAAGACTTTTTATAAATGGCTCTTCAGAAAATAACCATCCAACTGCTCCAGATTGGAAGAACGCAAACCTGTTTTCAGGTGCGAAAATCTCAGATCCGTTATAAGCTCCGTTATATTCCAACATATAACGTCTGTCAAAATCATAAGTAGTACGGAATACCCAGTTCTCACGGAAAGTCGGAAGTCTGCTTCCTATAGAATATTCCTCTCTGCTGAAGTTACCCATCGCGCCGACAGTATGAAAACCAAAGGTGTTTGAGTAATTAAGCTGAGTTGAGTAATTCAATCTACGGTAAGTAGCACCATTATTAACCGAACCTGCACCGGTTCTCCATGCAATATTGTTTTGGTAGTCAAACTTATTGTTTCCGTCAACTGTCACGTTTGTATATTCTTTACCGGTTTCCGGATCAATCCATTTAAAACGATCGTCTTCCCAGTCAGTCGTGTCGTCAATACCACGTCCGGTTTCCTGAAAACTATTATCAAAGGCTAGTCTTGCATTCAGAGATAACCCTTTTAGTAAGAAGCCTAAATCCTGTTCAATAGTAAAGTCGGTATTTAGTCGGTCAAGAGTAGTATAACCAACACCACTTAAGCTCAAATCTGCCATTGAATTGGTAGATGCTTGTGTAGGGTTAGGGTGATAATAACCATAAGAACCATCGCTGTATCTCGGTCTGAATGCATCTGGAGCTATTCCATAGAATGCTGACCATACAAGATTTTCGTATTGGCCCTGTGTTGCCTTTGTAACAGCGTGGGAGCCTGATAAATTAATCTTTAAAGTCGTGCTTTTCGTTAATGAAAAGTCGAGGTTACTTCTGGCATTAAGTCTGTTGTAACCGAAACCTGTATCATAACCGCGATTGTTATCAATAGATTTGTAAAGGTCACCTTCGTGAGTATAGTCCATACTTACAAAGTATTTTACAAAGTTTGTACCTCCACCAACGTTAACGTTAGCATTGTAAGATGTAGTCACATCTCTTAGAAGTTCGTCTACCCAGTCAACATTTGGATAGCGTTCAAATTCTTCTAGATTAGCTGGCCATCTGTATTTATCAATAAAGTTTTGTGGGCGGTAATTAATCCACTGATCAGGTGCGTAACCTAATTCATTTTCTATAACTCTGTTACGCAACATCAATGCATCATAAGAGTCCATCAGATCGGGCAATTTAGAGTAGGTCTTAAGTGTAGAGCTTACATTAATATCAACGTTTGCTTTACCTTCTTCCCCTCTTTTAGTAGTGATAAGGACTACACCGTTAGCACCTCTAACACCAAACACAGCTGTTGCAGAGGCGTCCTTAAGTACAGAAATAGTAGCCACTGAGTTGATGTCTACACTGCTCATTGGTCTTTCTATACCGTCAACCAACACTAAAGGTTCACTGTTATTCCAGGTACTCACACCACGAATTACAATGTCAGGATCTTCTGCTCCCGGTTGACCAGAAGTAGTCATTGTTACAACTCCCGGAAGATTCCCTGTCAGAGCTTGTCCTAAACTTGTTACACCACCCGTACGTTCCAACACTTTGCTGTTAGTCTGAGCTATGGCACCCACCACACTCTCTTTCTTCTGCTGGCCAAAACCAACAATAATTACTTCCTCCAGCAATTCTGTGTCCTCTGTCAATATAACTGTCAGAGATGATCGTCCATTCAAAGCAATCCTTTGTGTTTGCATACCCACGTAAGTGACAAGAATGGTAGAGTTAGATGGTACATTTAATAAAGTAAAACGGCCATCCAAGTCAGTGACCGT
>JAQUIZ010000244.1 GCA_028683355.1 Fermentimonas sp. | reverse complement strand
GGATTATACTGTTTGTCGTGTTTCCCCCTGCTGCTTTTCTTCTAGCAGGCGCAAAACTCGCAGGTAAATTATTGAAAATTGTTTTGTGGGGATACCTGGTTACTTTCGTTTTGATGGTAGTCTACACACTGATTACAGTATGATCTTTTGGAGATGTTCGAAATGGTAAAATCAAAAGACATTCAGAAAGTAAGAAAAGAAGTCGACCAGCTCAGAAAACAACTCAAAATTACACAAAAAAAGCTAGATGATGCGTGGAACAATTCGCGGATGATTCCATACTGTGAAGAACAGCGTTACCGTGCGCTGAAAAGGCGGCTCTCATGTATGGAGGATGAGCTCGAGAACATGATTAATGGCAGATATGAGCCTGAGAAGGTCAAGCCGTGGGTGATCAGAAGACCATCAAACGAAAGTACCTTACTGAGCTTCTGCGAGGTTTGAGACATGCCAAAATACTTAATTTATTACGGAGTCAGGGACAAAAACGGAAGCTGGGATAATCATTTTTACGGTACTGTAGCCGCCAATAATCCAACTCACGCAATACAGTTGGCTGCTGCATGGATTCCAGGAGTAAAAGAAATCGATGTAAGGGGAACAATCAGCAAAGAAATTGGGAATAATTAAAAGGGGACGCTTTTAATGAGAAAAATAATAATCAGTATCCTCATTTTCGCTATTTTTTTAAGTCCGGTGACTGCAAAGAGCTATCAATTTTTAGACCATGAAATTATTGAGGGAAAATGCATAGGTATGTACAACCCACCTACAGCACACCCTCAACTGAAGATTGACGCCGGGGAAGGACAGTACCCTAGATATTTTGTAATCAGGGTATCTGAACATCAGTTTCAAAATACTGAACCAGGAATATACTACAGATTCGAAGAACAACACGGCGTTACCGGAAAAAGTACATACCGAATGTCAGAAATGCATATAAGTGAAATTCCAGAGTTTAATTAAAAGCTGGGGAGTTCTCCAGCTGCAAAAACGTTTATATTCTTTTTTTAAAACGTTCTCCATTTAGGAAAGGCCTTTGCACTCTATTTTTACCCTAATATCTTGCAAGGCCTGACATCTACATGTACTATGATAGTAACATCCTTTCCCTTGTTCTCCTTCCCCACGGAAAAGGGAGCTCCGATGCTGTCAATACCCGAAGAAAATACCAGGTCATCCGGGAGGATCTCCACAGAAGAGCCCGCGAATTCTTCAAGGTCCCGGAAGCTCCGGACCTTCTCCAGCCCTTCTATCTGCTTGTGTCCTATTATTACCGTGCAGGCCCTCCCAGCGTTCCCAGCTCCCACCCCTGCAGGGATACCCCGAGCATTTACAGACCTGAAAAAGATTCTATCGGAAGGGTCAAGCTGCATAGTTAATTTTCGGTATTGCTTCGGCCACGGTTCCACCTTGCCTGGCCTGTTAGGTGCTCTATCAGTCATTCTTGTAAACCTCGTTTTGCCACATCTCGTATAATCTCCTTTTCTCCACTGCATCACGAGCAACCCTTAATAATTTATCCTGCTGGCCTGCCTCACAGGAAAACATACAGCCCAGCTGAAGCAATAAGCCCTATAAGGCAAGCTGTAGCCACAAGACCGCTAAAATGTGTGTAACCCCATAGGAACGCCAGCACCGCAAATATGAGATACTGTCTATGTGTTTTCACATACTTTATCAAAAAATCACCAGACATTCTTTACACCTTCTTTTTATCAATTGAGCGCAAACTAAAACAAAAGAAGATTAATGTTTTTTAAGAGCCCGCTTGAAGTTTCCAAGAAGCTCAGCTTTTGGCTCAAATGTTCGGATAATCCGCCCACAGGTCTGACATTTCCAAACAACCACAAGCCCCTTATCATTCCTGAAAACGTTTTTAGGAATGACAGTTTCATTTTTACAACTCGAACATGTTTTTACAAGCCCTTCAATGAATTCCATATACCCAGCTGTATATTTTTCAAAGGCTTCATAGAAGGCCTTTCGAAAATCGCTTTTTCTTCTTTCTTCAGCGTTGCTGATTCCCCAGGCGCGATGCTGCACGCCTGCAATACGGCCAAGTTCCTGATCAATTGCTGTGGTTGCATTTTTGAATCTCATTTGTCTCATGCTCCTCTACTACTATATACACAAGTAAAGTATATAAACTTTACTTAGGAAAATGAAAAACGATAACAAGAGGGTGAATGATTCTAAGCATCATAGAGAGGATTTTAAATAGGGGAGGTTGGATTACATCCAATGAGGTGAGAAAACCCTATAGTGGGTCTGACCATCTCCTTCCTTTTTTGATACTCCCAAAACTCCCAATATTTTCATTTTTTCCGTCACGAATTAACATTCTTATACATTATATGAATCAAATAATAATCAAACGTGTTGATTTTTTGCAGTGGAAATATTCAGATAGAAAAAACACTAAAAAAAGTAAAAATCGATATGCAAAAAGAAAAAGATCAATGCCACATTTTGTATGAAATGTTTCACAATTCGTAACACCTACTTATATATGAATTCTTACTTTACCTTGATTTCCATTGGAAAATGGTACCACTGGAAAAAACAAAAATTATGGTGAAAAATTGAGTTTTCTCAAATAACTTGTCAACTCGAAAAAATTAACGCCATCTGTTGAGCCTGCCTATATGTTTTTGTTTGGTCATGTTACAAAGACTATATGCACAGATTTGATATTTTTTTAGGATTTAAGAGAAAAAGTCAAAAAACGTTATCAACCGAGCCTATCATTCTTTCCTTTTTGTGAAAAATGTATTTAGACATATGTCTTCTCTTCGATACCTCTACACATTAAGAGAAAATTAAAGTAATATTCACATACTCTTATAAAAACCAAAACGTAACATTAAAAAATGTATGACATATTGTCATACAGTATGACAACTCAGGAAGAGAAAATTAGAGTTAATGCTAG
>JAQUIZ010000243.1 GCA_028683355.1 Fermentimonas sp. | reverse complement strand
ATAGATAGAATAACACGAATAGATTAGAGTGTGTTACGATTTCATGTATTAGATTGGTAAGATGTCCTTCTCCCGGTAACATTTCTTAGCGTTACCGTTACGACGTGGTAACGCTATTTCCACTCCATGCACTTCCTTAAAATATTGGAGCTACAATCATGCAATTATCTGATAATATTTCTTGTATTATTCAACATCCCAAACAACCAGATTTCCTAAATTTCCCTCAACCTAAAGATCCTGATTTTCTTTTTTCCGTGATTACACATTTTAGAAAGAGGGTTGATCACTGGAAAGAAGTTCAAGCTTTCCGATGGGAAAATAAAATCCATTATACGAGAGATGCAGAAAAAGAATTCATCAAACATAAAATAGAACTTCTCGATGGAGATCTATCTCTTTATCTTAGGAAGTATCCTGATGCAGATACAGCTTTACAGGCGTTTTGTACGTCTATGATTGGATATGTCAATACTTATGGTGAAGAACTGATCAGGAGGGCTTTAAAACGGCTAGAGTAATCATGCCTAAAAGAGACGCAGTATTCAATTTTCGTTATAAGATGAAATATCCAGGAAGAGGAGCATATCATTTTCCAACAGGGGCTTCTCATACGTCTCCTTGTATGTCACAATATTGGAGAGAACGACCTATCCTGGCCTGTATGAAGCAAGATGATAAACAAGAGGTATAAATGTTAGAATTCCTAATCCCCATCCCTAACGTCCTCGCGCAATTCGCTTGCATGATAGATCAAGCGTATTATGCTAATATATTGTACTCAGTCGGATACCTGCCTTTCATGCATAGAAATTATAAGAGAGGTGATAAATTTCAGCTCTGTTACTTTTCTTTTTTGTGGGTAATGTCGATAGTAGGGATAATTCTTCATTTAATGGGTTGGAGTATAATGGATATATTTTAAAAAACCTATATTAGATGGAAACAATTATAAAATTTGAAAACTATATAATATCAGGACATTTCAGGACAATTAGGACACATCCCAAAATAGGTAATAATGGCAGCTGTTAACAAAATCGTCAAACATAATTTAGAAAGCCGGACAAGAGAACTTAATGAATCCGGGACATCATTAAGGGACATTGCAGACATCTTGACGAACGAGTCTCACATACGTATCAGCAAAAACTCAGTCTCAAACTTCTTAAAAAATGATATAGAAGAGACTGCTAAACTCATCGAGAAAAAAACACAATTACGAACTGCAGTAGCAGAAGCTGAGATCTCAACAATAGAAGATAGGCAGAAAGTAATAACAGGTCTTCTTAGCCTCGCAGAAAGCGCCGAACATGATAGGGATAGGGTATCAGCCTATAAGGTAGCCACCGAAGCACTTGACAGTCTTGACAAGCGCATAGGGAAAGTATCCCAAGCTCCTAATTCAGATCCTAAAACGATTATCAATATCACTCAAAACAATCTGTCGATAGAGGATAAAATAAAACGTTACCGTGACGCGGGGCTATTCAATGCTCAGTGAAGAAGTTTTTGCAGCTTCTATCCTTGATAATCCATATATCCCCCACGAACCCACAATAAAACAAGCTCAGTTCATAATAAACGATCTTCCAGAAGGACTCTATGGAGGCTCTGCAGGAGGGGGAAAGAGCGACTGTCTATTAATGGCAGGGCTTCAATACGTAACTGAACCTAATTATGCATCTCTCATTTTAAGACAGTCTTATTCTGATCTTTCATTACCAGGCGCGATAATGGATAGGGCTACGGAATGGCTTGTCAATACAGACGCAAAATGGAACGACAAAACAAAGACATGGAAATTCCCTGCAGGAGCTACCTTAACATTTGGATACCTAGAACACGAAAATGATAAATATAGATATCAAGGTGCTGAATTCCAGTTCATTGCATTCGACGAGTTAACCCAATTTACCGAGTCTCAATATTCATATCTTTTCTCAAGGCTCCGCAGGCTCGAAGATTCCAATATCCCTTTGAGGACTAGAGCCGCATCTAACCCAGGCGGCGTTGGGCATGAATGGGTAAAAGCCCGTTTTATCACTCCATCAAAAGAAGAAATGGCAGCAAACGGGAGATTTTTCGTTCCAGCCAGCATACAAGATAATCCATTTATTGACCAGGAAGCTTACGAAGAATCACTACAGTTCTTAGATCCTATAACAAAAGCTCAGTTAAAAAATGGAGACTGGGATATTGTCTCAAACGGCAACATGTTCAAGCGCGAATGGTTCAAATTTGTTGATGATGTCCCCACAGGTATAACAAATTGGGTGCGATATTGGGACATGGCAGCCTCAGAACCTTCTCCATCATATCAAGATCCTGACTATACTGTAGGATTGTTGATGGGCGAACTTAACGGACTTTTTTATATTACTGATTTGGTTATGGTCCGGTTGAACCCTGCACAACGGGATGAAGTGATAAAGGCAACTATCGAGATGGACGGTAACCGAGTATTACAGAGAATGGAACAGGAAGGCGGAGCATCAGGAAAAGACGATGTTTTTAATTTTGCTAAAGGGCTTTTCCAGGGCACAGGGTTTCAAGGGGTCAAATCTTCCGGCTCAAAAGAGATTCGTGCTAGGGGGCTATCAGGAGCGATTTCAAACGGGCTTGTATTCCTCAAGCGGGCTCCTTGGAATTCAACGCTAATTAATTTTTTATGTCCATTCCCACAAAAAGGTATACACGATGACGCTGTAGACGCTGCAAGCGGGGCATACAATGAACTTATAAAATTACCGATAACTCAAGTTTACGAAACTGACTATACAGGAACTAGTTTTTCCTCAGGTGGAATGAGAATTTGATTTTCTCAATTTTCTTTTATATGCATTTCTAACAACTGTTCTCTATATGCCGTTCCCGAAATTCTTCTTTTCCTCGTCTTCTGATAATCTTACCTCAGCTGCCCCTAATAAAGACATACAAGCTG
>JAQUIZ010000242.1 GCA_028683355.1 Fermentimonas sp. | reverse complement strand
TTTATTAGGCTTTTGTCAGCTATAAAGATACTGATAATCAGCTACTTAACCATCTTTTTTATGTTAAATTATGTTATGTAAATCATTGAATTTTAATTAGTTAATTGAATATTTACCGAAGTATTGTATTTTAGCACCATAAATATTTTCGTTTGCATTCTTTAAAATTTGATCAGGAAGAGAATAATAAAAGAAATTTAGATTTGTTGAGCTATCAGGGTTTATTGAAAATATAGCTTCATTAGTGTAACAATCCATAGTATTGAATCCTACACGTCCTACAGATAACTTAAAACTATAGAGTAAAGATCCTTTCTGTACAATTTCAGGCTTGAAGTCTTCAATTGCTTTATCAGTTATCTTATTTACTGAGTCGCTTATCTCTTTTTCTTGTAAATCACTAATATTAATCCACATATGGGTACCATCCTCATAATATTCTGATTTGCCACTGGGTGGTGTAAATCCAGTTTTAAAGGAGAAGTTATGCTTCACTTTATTAACCGCCCAATGACTTGGAATATCACCAATCCATTCAATTCCAGAAACTCTATATGAATCGTATTTTTTCATTTCTTCTTAATCTTTTTCTCCAGTCTTTTGAGCTCTTCCAAGTCTTCATCATCTGCTTTTTGAGCTGATTCAATCTTTCTGCGCTGATCAAACAGTTCATAGATTCTGTTGACCTGTTTCTCCATATCTGCATTAGAAATACTGCCGGCATGGGTTAAAACTTTCTTATCCTGAAAATCGAGAATTTTATCTATGTTGTCTCTCCAAAATTGAATTGTGAGATCTTGTCGATTTTTAGCCCTTAGTTCAGCACTTTCAAGAAAAACTACTACTAACCGATTGAGGGTATCAATCTCATCATGATTAAGGTAGTTTTTGGCGGTGTAAATGTCCTGTTTTCTTACAATTTGCCCTTTCCATGAGGTTAGATTCATATTGGGTTGTGTGTGATCTGCCCGTGAAATAATAATTTCCGCTGCTGTTTTTCCGGTAACTGCATAAAGTAACTTGTTTTGCGTTTCAGCAAAAAACATCTGAGTCGATTTATCTGTACCATCATAATCGCTACTAAGTGCAAAAAGATCACGAACTTTTTGGTAGAACCTTTTTTCTGAAGCTCGTATATCTCTAATTCGTTCCAGTAACTCATCAAAATAATCTGGTCGACCATCAGGGTTCTTTAATCGTTCATCATCCATTAAAAAACCTTTGACCATATATTCTTTAAGGTTTCTGTTTGCCCACTGCCTGAATTGTGTTCCACGTTTACTGCGTACTCTGAACCCAATAGACAAAATCATCTCAAGTGAGTAAAAGGTCACATTGTATACTTTGCCATCGGAAGCAGTTGTTAAGTAATCCTTAATAACTGAATCTGCTCCTAACTCTTTTTCTTTTAGTATATTAGATATGTGCATGCTGATGTTTGGCACTGAGGTGTCAAAAAGTTCAGCCAGTTGACTTTGATTCATCCATACTGTCCCATCTATGGCATACAATGCTATAGAAGCCTTACCGTCTGCAGTATTATAAATTATTATATCTCCTTTGTTTTCAATCATATCTCCAATACATTATGTGCTCTACCAAATGTTCTTTCTTCCAATTCAAGAATATCTGCCTTTATCTCTGATAGAGATCTTAATGGCTTGAACTCATAGAAATACTTTGTGAAATTGATTTCGTAACCTGTTTTGGTTTTACTTTCGTCAATCCATGCTTCAGGAAGGTGAGGTTTTACTTCTGCTTCAAAATATTCTTCTATTGTTTGAGGTATTAACTTACCATTTGCATCCTTTTTAAGGAATGGTATATTTTCATAATCCCTGAGTGCTGTATCGGGTTTTGGTTTACCTTTGCTCTTAACAATCTTACCTTTCTCATCTTTTAAAGGTTGTTCAACCGTTACACGCCAATATCCGAAGTATTCATTAGGCAGGATTTTAACGAAATCATTCTCTTCGAAATTGCCATAAAGATCAGTAATAAAACCAATGCCTTTTTCATTACCGTTTTCGGCTATCTTCTTGCGCTTATTACCAAGGCTCCTGTCCATCTTCTGCCAGAAACGATTAAAGTCGAGCTTGCCTTCTTTCAATAACTCTTCGTCTTTGGTACCAGTAGCATTAATTAGCTGAATATACCCTTTACGTTCTTTACTCTTTTTGTTGGTAACTATCCAAATGTAGGTGCTGATACCGGTATTATAGAACAACTGATCAGGTAGTGCTATGATAGCTTCCAGCCAGTCGTTTTCTATAATCCACCTGCGAATATTACTTTCTCCACTTTCTGCTGCACCGGTGAAAAGAGGTGATCCGTTGAATACTATTCCTATTCTGCTGCCCTCTTTTTTCATCTTAGAGATCATATGTTGCAGGAATAGCAATGCACCATCGTTTATTCTGGGTAGTCCTGCACCAAATCTGCCATCAAAACCTTTGCTGTTTACTTCAGACTTAATTATTTTTTCAGCCTTTTTCCAGTCTACTCCAAAAGGTGGGTTTGATAGCATATAATCAAACTCTTCTTCTTTCAGACCATCTACAGTAAAAGTGTTTCCAAACTTAATATTGCTTGGGTTCTGACCTTTGATAAGCATATCAGATTTACAGATAGCATAAGATTCAGAGTTTATTTCCTGTCCGAATACTTTTAGATCAGCATCAGGGTTTAGCTCTTTCACGTACTGCTCACCAACAGAAAGCATTCCTCCTGTACCACATGCAGGGTCGTAAAGTGTTCTAACGATTCCATCCTGTGTTAAGATGTCTCGATCCTCTATAAACAATATGTTTACCATTAACCTGATTACTTCTCGTGGGGTGAAGTGCTCTCCTGCTGTTTCATTAGATTGCTCGGAGAATCTTCTTATAAGGTCTTCAAACACGTAACCCATTTCCATTGACTCCATATCAGAAAGATCGATCTCCT
>JAQUIZ010000089.1 GCA_028683355.1 Fermentimonas sp. | reverse complement strand
CCAAAGGATAGTTGTAATACGACTTACTGTAGTGAACAGCATTAAGGTATGAATCATGATTTGTTGTTTCCTTAGGTGTCTGATCTTCATTTAACTTGGTTCTTGCTGTTGCTCCTCCAATATAAATGCTTTTATACTCCTTCTCTTCAAGATCTTCATAATCCACAATTTTAAGATTGGATCCGTTCCATGAGATTCTTGCAGGACGGCGACCCTCATAACCCGGGAAGAAACCTGCGTGCATCAATATTTTACCGCTTGCCACCGGGTAAATAACATTCACACGCCTTTCGGGATTGATTTCAGGTATAAACTCATTGCAAACGGTAGCTACCACTCTGTTGTTGACATCCTTCACATCCTTCACCAAGGTAGCGTTCACCTCATCACTAAAAGCAGGAATTTCAATATGATAATTGTTTTTATCCTCATACTCAATGGTAACAAAACCATCGCCATCCATCACTGCTTTAATATCCTTCTGACGTTGAGGATCGGATGCCAGTTCATACAGAGGTATCAGACCTTCCAAATCTGACCCAAAACCAATCAGAGCAGTTTTGTTAGTATCTATTTTATCGTAACCGGCTACCGATTGTTTCCAGTTATCGATGGCACTTTTATCCGAACTCTTAGTAAGCGGTGCTGAGTCGCCTCCAATTGCTGTAAATGACAGCGTAGTTTGCGCTATGTTCTTTTCGTATGATTCTTTAATGTCCTTATCCAATGAAGCCTCCGAATTAACGAATGCATTTGAATAGGATGCTTTCATGTAAGCATTGATATCATAATAACCGGTCACCTTAGATACATCCACCGTCAAGTTATATCTCAATCTACCTCCCAAATCGGCTTTAGTAATCAGATGAGTACCATATTCCCTGAGAAGTTTCTTTACACCTTCTGTACCCCTGAAATCTTCTATTTCACCATTAATAGCCTTCTTGGCAGCTTCAGTCAGCCAATTTTCCCTTATATTAGCTATATCTGTGATAATACTGATATCTGTCACCTTATATTCAATATAGGAGATTGCATATTCGTTGAATTCACTACCGGCAGAACCTGAATTGAAAGTGGCACCAACCTCACCTTTAAATCCACAATACTTACCTTTAAAACTCACGGCAGCACTCAAGTTTTCAGCTAACTCTTCAAGACTGGAACCATTTACCGTTCTCTCATAGAACCTGGCACTTGATGCGTTAAACTGAATTAATCCCTCATCATCCATCTCACTCCAGCGAACAATCTGTTTGGTTACAGAATTTGGAGAGGCATACTCACTTAAAGTGTTATAACCATACCCCACTGCATACTTCTTAATTGAGGGCAGATCATCAAGAACACCTGTCACCCCGTAATCTACAGCGCACTTCTGACCAACATCGAAAGTCTGCACTATCGAAGGGTTGGTAGTAGAGATAATAGAGACCAAACCTGTCTGGCGCGCCTCCGTATCATTCTCAATCACACAAATTTTCACGGTTGCATTACCACTTCCACTTGTAGGGTAAAGATAAAACCAGTCGCCCTGCAACTCAATACTCCAATCCCCATTACTTTCTACCTGAAATGAAACCTCGTGAGCCCACATATCAAGCAACGTGACATCTGTATCCTGAGGAAGCTCCGGTTTCACCCAAATATCCTCGATATCGGAACAGGACACAAAAACAACACTTAGAATTAATACACAAAACTTAAATAATTGTTTCATAGATGTTAATTGTGTTTGTTAAAAAAGAAAATTCATATTTTAAGTATTAAAATATTTGCATTTAAAACGGCAATATGCATTGTTTTCGGCAAACACTACATCCTTTTGTTTCAGCAGATTATGTTATAAATCTATAGAATTATCAGCGCCGGCTCAAATTTATAAAAAAATATCATAAAATTATTAAACCGGAGAATATTTTTTTATAACAATTCTCTATTCTTCAGAGGATTGGGGAGGCTAAATTAGATTTGCAGGAGTTAGGGAGTAATAATTTCATGCAGTAATTACTCCGTGAATATCCTCAATAAAAGATTTAATCTTAACAGTATTATTTCCATAAACTTTCAGCCAGTTAAACTCATTAAACGGCTCTTTGTTAGCTAGAATATGACCACTAATATCTCCATTTACGCTAACATAATCGAGTATGTATTTCAAATATTCCAACTGTGCAGAGTTGAGTAAATTAGTGTCCATAAACTTCGAGAATTTCTGCAGAGCTGTTTCACGATCAATTCCTACAAGCGAACGTAAAAAAACAGCTACATTACCATACATCTTGTTACCTATGTGTTTTTCATAATCATCTTTACTACCCAACTCCACCCAAAGCACTTTTTCCAACTCTCTAATATCATTAGCTGTAAGTTGTTCTAAGTTCTTTATCTTTTGAATAACAGGACTATCACTGTTTTTGCTCAAGTACTCCAGCACCTTCTGTTTGTAAGAAACGATCAAGCGAGGTTTGCCAACTTCCCCTCCATCGGTCAGCTCATCTTCTATATCAATAATGAATGTCTGAGACTCTTTACTGTCAATAAACATCATTAAACCACGCAGCTCCATTCGCACCCGCTCAAGCTCTGGAACAGAAACAGCTTCCCAAAACTGTACGGTCTGCACCTCTTTAATTACATCTAACTTTGCTCTTACTTGCGGAATACTCACTTTCTTTTGTAATGCTTGTGCAATAGCAACAACCGCCTCAATATTTTTTTTAGAATCCACTTCCTCATCCAAAAGAGAAAGCTCAATCAGGAGCATAATTAAGTCAAATCGTTTTGAGTTTTCTTCCTCCAAAGATGCAGGAAGCAGAGGCGAAATATTACTTCTAATTTTCAAACCATCTACAGCAGAAATATATTCCCACGTACTATCTGCAGAATATTTATCCACTAGCTGCCAAGCATTACGCACATCAATATGATTTCTATTAAGTTCAGATACCTGTGTCTGCAACTCCAACTTCAACTCACTACAAAACTCTCTAAGATATTCATCTTCCTGGTATTTTAAATCTTGTAAGGCTATTGATATATCCAATTTCAGATTGAAAAGTTTCTCAGTGAGCGACTGATGCCTTACCGATGGCTTCTCCTTAAAATCAACGTTGAAATATTCAAAATTTCCACAATAATCGAATATTAAAAACTGCTTTTTATCTAAATCGGGACCGAAAATATCTTTAGAAAGTCGTGTTCCTCTACCAATCATCTGTTGAAATTTAATCTTAGATTTCACACCTTTGAAGAAAACCAGATTCAAAATATCGGGAACATCAATACCCGTGTCCAACATATCCACCGATACAGCAATCTGAGGATTATTATCTCTCTGCTCAAAATTATCAATCAGGTTTTGTGCATATTTAACCGTATTATCAATCAGCACACAAAAGTTGTGTCCATACTGCGGATAAAGCAAGTAAAAACGATCTACAATCTGTTGAGCATGTTTGTGATTATAAGCAAAAACAATTGTCTTGCCAATCTTTTCACTTCCCTCAATTTTCAATCCGTTGGTCATTAAATCCTGCAACACCTTATCTACCGTATCATTATTGAAAAGATAGTTGTACATCTCTCTCGGATTGAAATCCCTTCTCCCAAGCAGCAAAACTTCCAGGTTATCATTCTCAATTTCGTACTCGTACACCTTTTCAATCTGCTCTTTCTCATCTTCGGTAAGATCATCATATTTAATACCCTCCGAAAGTATTTTCGATCTCCTGTTAATTACCTGATAAGGGACAAGAAAATTATCAGCTACAGCTTCTTCTAACTCGTAATCGAAATTAGGCTCACCCTGTTCCAAGTGGAAAGTCTGGTAGGTACTTTTGTCCACCTCATCCCTTGGTGTTGCAGTTAATCCTATAAGGAATGAATCGAAATAATTGAAGATGGACATATATTTACCGAAAATACTTCGGTGAGCTTCATCAATAATTATTAAATCAAACCTGCCCACCGAAAACTCTTTCGTATCAGCATCAATAAAATTAATCATTGTTTGGTAAGTCGAGAACAGAATACGGGCATTTTTGTCTGGTTTATTGGCATTATCAGAAAGAGCCGAAGTTGTAACGTGAGGCAACAACTTCGAGAAATTTCTCATTGCCTGTTTTACCAAAGCAGTGCGATCAGCCAGGAAAAGTGCATTTTTCACCCAGTTATTACGAATTAACACATCTACAAGAGAAATTGACACACGTGTTTTCCCTGTACCGGTAGCCATAACTAACAATCCCCGCCTGTTAAAACTATTCAGATGCTCACAAATTGCAGTTATACCACGTTTTTGGTACTCACGATTGGTAATCTCATCATTTATTCGCAAATCAGTTATCTGTTTACGCTTTTGGCGCTGAATAAGCAACTCTAAATTTGCACGACTATGAAAGCCATAAACCCTTCTTGGGGGATAACCTAAACGATCGATACAATAAATCTCATAACCATTGGTATAATAAATAATCGGCTTAACTCCATATTTCGCTTCCAGGCAATCGGCATACAATTCAGCCTGATGCTTCCCTACAGAAGGATCAACACTTGTTTTCTTAGCCTCTATCACCGCCAGTGGCTTACCGTCAGAGCCATAAATAACATAATCTATATAACCTGCGTTAGCACTGTTAGGCATGCCCTCAGTGCTAATTTCTAACCCCACCATATTGGGAGCAAAAACATTTTTTTCAGTAGCAATCTGCCAGCCAGCCTCTTTCAACAGCTGGTCAATGTAGAGCGCACGAGTCTCAGCCTCGGTAAAATATTGCGGTAGAGACGTAACTTTTAAAACGGGAGAATCCTCCGCAATCTCCTCATATTTCTTTATGACAACCGGATTAGGTTGAACATCCGATTTAGGAGTAACATAAATTTCTTTTTGAAGAGTAAGTAATGACCTGTCGAAACGAGGAAATGTATCAATAACATCCAACATCATTAACACTGAACCTACAAAATTGTGCAAATTCAGAACACTGAAGAATGACTCTTTTCTGGAAACATTACCCAAGTGAGCAGCATTATTTCCTGCCTTACGGATATAATGCAGATTCTTCATCAACGTATCATCGTTGATAAACCCCTTAAACTCCTCGGAATCCACTAATTCAAAAAGCGATGCACGTTCTGGAATATGAAAACCTTTAAGCAGATATATAGCTTTTGTTGTAAATTCCAATGCTCGCCTGCAACTCAATGCCGATTTTGAAGGATCCGACAATTGACAAATTTCCGCTTCATGGCAAAGAGTGTACAGGTCGGCAAAGTCAGGATTATCTTTTAGAAAATCAAAGTTATGCTTTTGTTTAATCGCATCAGCCTCGTTTACCTTATCATAAACCGATGGCATATGATCATAAGCAATGGCAGGCTCTTCAATTTCAATTCCTTTATTGAGATGATTCTTCACAACATCGTCCAATTCACAACGATTTGACAAATCTTCAAATTCGTTATTCCTCTTGATTTCAGATTGAAACTTATCGTGTGAATCCATAAGTACGACGTTTAGTTCATAAAATCATCTTTTATGATATGCTGTTGAATAGAAGTTTTCAATACAATTGACTTCCTTATCGAAGTCGGACTCAAATAAACGGTCTTGCACTATTCGGTATTTCTCAAACTCACTCTCAGCAAAAGATTTTGCCATTAATGCTGTTATTTTACCGCTGTTCTGTAATATATCACGGTCGTCAGCTTCCAAAAACTTATCAAGTCGTTTTGCCCAATCTTCCATTGTCATAGGAAGTTGCCTTTTTGCTCGATCTTCCGCTAAATCTAAATAAGCATTAACAATTCGCCCTAACGATTCTAATTCTGTTTCAGTTAGATAATTTTTGGCAATGGAAACATCCGTTTTCACGATCTTCCCGTCAGGACTTTTTTCCCATGAAGTCAGCCCCATATGCTCTTTTTCCGCATTTGCCCTTGATTTTATCAATTCGGCAGCAGTATGTCCATGTATTGCATAATGTAGTTTGTTCTGAACTTTAGCAAAAAACTCTTTTGTGATTGTGGCATCTTTATTATAATCCATTGCAGTAGCGTAAATGTCCGTTATCTTCTGATAGAATCGACGTTCACTCAGTCGTATTTCACGAATTTCGGCAAGCAAGTGTTCAAAATAGTCTTCTCCGAGAAATGTGCCGTTTTCCATCCGTTTTTTGTCGATTACATAACCTCTAATAGCATAATCACGTAAAACTGAGGTAGCCCATTGGCGAAAGGCCGTTGCTCGCTTAGTATTGACACGGTATCCAACAGCAATTATAGCATCCAGATTGTAATGCTTGGTTTTATAGGTTTTACCATCCGAAGCAGTTACCGAGAATTCCTCGGTAGCTGAAATTTCATCCAACTCGTTCTCTTTGAATATATTCTTAAGGTGTAGCGATATGTTGTCTGTCGAACAATCAAAAAGAACACCCATCAGCTTTTGACTGAGCCAAATAGTTTCGTTCTGAACTCGTACTTCAATACCGTCTTCTTTAGACTGATTGGTGAAGATGAGAAATTCTGCTGTACTGTTGCGGATTTGTAATTTTCTTTTTTTTGCCATCTAACTTTATGATTTCATATAATTTAAACATTCGAATTTATCGTGTGAATCCATAAGTACGACATTTAATTTGCAAATGCAAATATATCAAAAAACAGCGTAATATATGATATTATTCTTTAGGGGTTATTAAAAGTATATCATCTAACGAAACATCATATTCGGTATTTAATTCATTGGGTATATAACGGGAGAAATATTTTCTATTGTTGCTATTTGTTTCAAGATCGATTACAGTATTCCAGTAATTATTAAATGTTTTTGGTGTATCGGGATCTAAACAAAATAGTTTTGAAGGATTTTCATCACTTCCTTCGTAACCTACACATAAAAGGGCGTGTGCATCTTTGCCACCTCTGAAACCTACTGAAATAATAACGGGATAATCACGCTTTAAATGATCAACTATTTGTGGTATAACTTCTCTTTGAGTTGCTCTTGGATTTTTAGCAGAGATTTGACTCCCAATACTTTCATTTAATATTTTTCTAATAGTGGAAAGATACTGACCATTATGATGCATCCCATTTTCTTCTAATAATTTTTTACAAAGCTTTCTCGTTTCAGGGTCATTAGATTTTTCGTATACTTTAATATCATTATAAGATATTACTTTCAGAATAAGCAAATTCATAAAAACAGAATATACTGAACAAGCTCCGTCCAATGAACCCTGATGCAGACATATGTCAACTAGTTTTCCACTTTTGTCTTTTGCAAATAAACCATTTTGGTTAATAACCAAAGAGGGTATAATGTTTATTTGAATCATAAGGTATAGTTTTTATTAGTTAATTAAAATATTTATCCATCGTATAATCTATAAGCAATTGTGTTTGAGAAATGCTTTGTTTTACCAGTTGTTTTAGCTCTTCTATTTTATTGATACGCTCGGCAAATTGGGATTGGAGAGAGAGAGGGGGGATGGGGATGGGGATTTCTTTTAAATCAATTTTTCGGAGACTTGGAATTGTAACAGCCACATTCAATCTATTAAAATCAAACGACTTACAAAAGTAATTCAAAAAATGACTGTTGAGTAAAGAATTATTAGCAACAAAGCCAAAAGCCGTATCCACTATCCAAACTTTTTCTTTTACAATAAAAGGTTTGTTTATAGTTCCTTTTCTGCCTATGATAACTGTATCTTTTGGACACAGAAATTCATTTGCATAACCCATAATTCCCCCACTTCCCATTATTGGGTAAATGCCTTTCGGATCTTCAACTTTTTTTTGATTTCTCCCATTAGTGATTTCACAAACCTCCCCCATTTTCCTCACTTCCCAACCTCTATCATTCTCTATAGGGTCTCCAAACATACTATAAAAGGTAGATTGTGCCAAGTTGTCGTATTCGGTTAGTTGCTGTTCTTGCAATTCTTTAAGGCGATGTAAGGAATCAAGTTCTTTTACTATGGCTTCTTGAATGGGAAGAGGGGGGATTGGAATTTCTACATTAGAGAAATTTGTTTTATTTAATATAGGAACAACAGGTGCATTTGCAATAAATTGTAAATATTCCCTTTTGGAAAAAACAGAATAAGCCAAAAATTTACTGTTAATATCATTATACGGAATAATTGAATTTATTTGCTGATTAGTAGTACATTCTACTTTATTGATAGCTATATTACCGATGTTTCCAATGCATGTTACCAATACAGAATTTACAGGAAGTTGTCTAGAATTTTTGTATGCATATCTCGATATATAAAATTCCGAATTATGAATTTCTTTTATAGAACTTGTGAAATCACTTGGTTTGACAAAACAATAATCATTTGAATTATAATTTATATTTTCAGATGTTTTTGGTGTAGAACCTGTAACTACTTTACCTACATCCCTCAACTTCTTCACTTCCCAATTCTCTTTCTTCATAACTTCTTACGCATTTTAATCTGCTCTTCAAGTTGTTTTATCTCTTCTTCTCAAGGGTATCTATTGAGCCTTATATCATTTTATCTACATACGGCAGTTATTAAGGATTACTTAAAAACTGAATATACCCTAATCAGAAGTTTTTTTTACTATTGTTTTATATTCCACCATTGCTTCCGCTAACTGATTTTGCAGGTTTTCTAATCGTCCTAAAACCACTTCAGGATCATCATAAACCACCTTTACACGTTCCACTTCTTTGTATTTATTTATACTCAGATCGTAGTCGTTTGCAACAATATCTGCTTTGGGAACGAGGAAAGACTGTTCTTTACGTGTACGCTCCTTTTCTTTATCTAGTGAATGAAAGCGGGATATAATATCAGGAATATCGTTTTCTTTTATTTCGGTGCGCTTGTCGTCAAGTGAATAGCCATCGGCTTTCATGTCGTAAAACCATACATCGCTTGTACCACCTGCATTGGTTTTAGTGAAAATAAGAATTGCAGTAGAAACTCCTGCATATGGTTTAAACACACCGGAAGGCATGGATATAACGGCTTGAAGAGTTTGATTCTCTACCAACTCGCGACGAATGGCTTTGTGCGCATTACTTGTTCCAAACAATACACCATCGGGAACAATGGAAGCACAACGGCCACCCAATTCCAGTGACCTGATAAACAGTGCAAGGAACAACAATTCAGTTTTCTTAGTCTTTGCAAGTGTAAGCAGTGATTTCTCTACCACTTCGTAATCTAGACTACCCGTGAAAGGTGGATTAGCCATTATCAAAGTGTATTTATTGGAATCTTTATTGTCGTCAGAGAGTGAGTCACGCCACTCAATGTTTGGATTTTCTACTGCATGAAGCATCATATTCATTGCTCCAATACGCAACATTGTCTGGTCGGTATCAAAACCATGAAACATCGTGTTTTTATAGTGGTTTGCGTTTTCTGTTTTCAATAGTTCTTTGGAAAAGTTTTCAGAAATATATCGGGCACTTTCCACGATAAACCCGGCCGACCCCATCGCCGGATCACAAACTGTGTCGTTCAAAGTAGGCTTCATTAACTCTGTCATCATTCTTATGATGTGACGGGGTGTGCGGAACTGTCCATTAGTGCCACTGGATGCCATCTTCCCAAGAATATATTCATATACGTCGCCCATAGTGTCACGGTCTTCCATATCCAAACTGTTTATACCGTCAACAACTTTAGTTAATGTACGCTCATTTGGAATAAGAAATGTGGCGTCTTTCATGTATGTTGAGTAAGAGGAATTCTTGCCTGAACTCAGGTTTTTAATAAACACGAATATGTCGTCTCTTACTGTAGTAAGCATAGTTTGCGGATCAAAGTCCTTGAATTTATTCCAACGTAGGTTTTGATAAGGAACAGTACTTCCTGTCTGTGGATTTGTCCAATTCCCTTCGGGAAAAGTTGGATCTTCTACAACTGTACCAAACACTGAAGCTGTTCCTTCTTGTTTTAACTGGGCATCATCTAATATCTTGATAAAAAACAAATATGTCATTTGCTCCAACACAGTAATTGAGTTGGTAATTCCCGAAGTCCAAAAAGTATTCCATATCGCATCAATATTGTTGCGAATCTCTCCTGTAATCATTATTTAGCTAAATTTTAGTGTAAAGATAAGAATAAAAAAAGGAAAGGCATATTGATGAACTTTTTATTAAGATTTAATTAGTAAGCATATTTTTCCTATCATGCTAGTATATTTAAGGATAAAATTTGTGGAATTTTTTTAGGTTGTAATGCTTAATTTATATTTGTTTAAAACTTCAAATTCTTCTTGCGTAATCTTCTTATCACTCAGTAATTTTTTGTACCTATTCAAATCTCTTTTTCGTTCTCTATTTAGTATTTCCTCTTCAGTTAGATTTGACGCTTTTAATTTACACAAGTATGCTGTGTTTCTTTTGTAAGATTCATACGCGAGATTAAATACTCTATCAATCAATAATAGCAGCTCCTTACTTTTGTAGAAATCTGTTATTTCAACAATTCTTATATCGTCAGCAAATGAATAGTTACAAAATCTTATTTCTTTAGTGGTAACTATTTTAGAAAGGTCGAGTTGTTTTATAGGTAGGGACGAAATTCCGAATATAGTCGTCAATGCATCTGAAGTGAATTCTATCATTTTTTCTCTATCTTCTCGAATAGATTTTCTCGCTTTTGTATATATCTTGAAAAAAACTTCTAGTAAGTTTTCAGGAGATAAGTCAAAACCTAAATTATATGCTATCAAAAACTGAACGTTTTTAAATCCTGATATTTCTGTTTTTTCATGCAGATCAAAAAGTAGATCAAGCCTATTTCTCAATACGCAGGCATGTATTATTGAGTTTTCTGAGTAACTCAAAAAAGACTTATTCTTATGAACATTTCTAAGCCTTATAATTTGATTTACAGCTCTTTCTATATCTCCTAGAATTAAATGTTTTTCTAAGCCGTAGTAGTATAGAAATACATATCCCATATCTGTTGGCACGTCAACGTTTCTAAGCCACGATAAATAAGCGTAGCGTTGTTGTGGAGATAAATCTATATAATGCGGCCAATATGATAATTTCTCCGCTTCTCCTTTTTGAATTGGAAGATGGACCCAAATAGTACTTGGATCGGGATTTTCATTTTTTACTGTCTCAACTTTTATCTGACCAAATTCGTCAAATGATAGTCTAATGCCAATTCCTCTGAAATTTGAAGGAATATTTTTATCATAAGATATCCATAATAAATCTTTGTTTTCAATTTCTGTTGTATAGTCATAAACAGAAATGCCTTTGTCCCCAAAAAAAATAGACATATTATTTTACAGATAAACAAATTAATACCCTATTTCACTAAATGGTTTTTCTATTTTAACAGTTAACTTCCGTAAAGTTACGAAACATTTGTTAAGATCAAAATAAAATAACAAAAAAATGTTTTCACTTTTTCCCCACCAACCAAAAAACCCAAAAAAGCACGAATACTTTTTTGGGTTTGCAAACAATCTAAAAGAATCAATTAATGTGCATTAATTTAATCCACTAATTTTATTCAATCCCAGTAGCCTCTGTCATAGTCGTAGTAAAACACTTCGGGTCTGCGGGTTACGGGTATACTGTTTAAAACTCTTACTCTGGCGTTACCGAGGTTGACGTTTACCATAAAGGAGGGTATTTGTGCTGAGAAGCTCCAGTTGCCTCCGTCAAGGTAGACATAACCGCCGCGATAGGGATCGTAAAATGTATGGTAGTCGGTGAAATAAACGTGGTGACGATTATTATAACCGTGTGCCCTGGCCCATGGCGGTGGTCCTTGTTTATAAAGTTTGCGGATGTACTTATTTCTCTCTTTATTCTGTTTACGGATATATTTTGCTCTCTCTTTCTCCGCTTTTTCTACCTGTTTCCAGTATTTTTTATTCGGCTGGCCTCGCTGAGCTTGCGCCTCAACATTGATTCCCATCATGAAAATCACTGCCATCATCAAATATATCATCTTCCTTTTCATAGCTAATATTTTAAACTGGTTCGTAAATTCTATTGTTAGGATAGACTAAACAGCGAAAGATTTAAAATCACCCCAACATCGTCCAATCTATCCTCATAAATTTATGTGGTTGGTATGACGTTGCTATGAGGTTGCTATGAGGTTGAGTTGGACGAGGTATAACCGATGTACTTGCAATGTATGGGTTTATGAATATCTGTATTGATACAAATTATACCTCCAAGACAAACTCTATAACCTTAGCCGAAAGCCATATATGAAGCAGTTTGCAGATATGGTAAATGTACTGAAATACCGGATGGGCTACAAGTAAATCGTGGTTAATTGTTCACGATGTGTTAAATTTGTATCTGAATTGATTATTATAAATTCAGAATCATAATGGACGAGCATCATGATGGTTTCAACAGTGAACT
>JAQUIZ010000241.1 GCA_028683355.1 Fermentimonas sp. | reverse complement strand
AAAAGTATTTAAGAAATTAGATTTGTTATAGTTCACTGCATGGTTTAGCCATCCTTTACAATGTTATTTAACATCAAGAAAGGGATTCATTAGATAAAAAATATATACTTTTGTATGCAATAAAAATATAAAGGTAAAGCTTATGTCATTTATTGCAGATAAAATTGTTATGGAAGGTTTAACTTTTGACGACCTCCTTTTAGTTCCCGCCTATTCTCAGGTACTTCCTCGTGAAGTGAGCCTGGAAACAAAATTCTCAAGAAATATAACTCTTAATATCCCCATGGTCTCAGCGGCTATGGATACCGTAACCGAAACTGTTATGGCTATTGCTATAGCCAGAGAGGGTGGTATTGGAGTTATTCATAAAAATATGAGCATTGAAGAGCAGGCAAAGCAGGTTAAAGCTGTTAAGCGTGCAGAGAATGGCATGATTCTCGATCCTATAAGTATCACTCCCGACAAAACTGTTGCAGATGCACTTGGACTGATGTCTGAGTATAAGATTGGAGGAATTCCTGTAGTTAACGGTGAAAATTTACTGGTTGGTATTGTTACAAACCGTGATCTCCGTTTTGAAAAGGCTATGGATAAAAAAATAGAAGAGGTTATGACTAAAGATAACCTTGTTACTACAAAAATTTCCACCGATCTTGATGATGCAGCTGAGATCCTTCAGAAACATAAAATTGAAAAACTTCCGGTTGTAGATTCCAACTATAAGCTGGTAGGACTTATCACGTATAAAGATATTACAAAAGCTAAAGACAAGCCATTTGCCTGTAAAGATGAGCAGGGAAGGCTTCGTGTAGCAGCAGGGATTGGTGTGACAGCCGACTCAATTGAGAGAGCAACAGCACTTGTTGAGGCAGGTGTGGATGCAATTGTTATTGATACTGCACATGGACACTCAAAGGGTGTTGCAGACATGTTGAAGCTTGTAAAGAAAACTTTCCCCCAAATTGATGTGGTTGTTGGAAATATAGCAACACCTGAAGCTGCAAAGTTTCTTGCTGAAGCCGGAGCAGATGGTATTAAAGTTGGAATTGGACCCGGCTCAATTTGTACTACCCGTATAATTGCAGGTGTGGGAGTTCCACAGCTTTCAGCAATTTATGAAGTTGCAAAAGCGTTGAAGGGAACAGGTGTACCATTAATTGCTGACGGAGGGTTACGTTATTCAGGTGACATTGTTAAGGCTCTTGCTGCGGGTGGATCTTCTGTAATGATGGGGTCAATGCTTGCAGGTACTGAGGAGTCACCGGGAGAAACCATTATCTTTAATGGAAGGAAATTTAAAACATATCGTGGTATGGGTTCTTTGTCTGCTATGCAGCAAGGCTCAAAAGATCGATACTTCCAGGATGTAGAGGATGATATCAAAAAGCTTGTACCTGAGGGTATTGAAGCAAGGGTTCCATTCAAAGGTACCTTGCAGGAAGTAATTTATCAGATGGTAGGTGGTCTGCGTGCCGGTATGGGTTACTGTGGTGCTGAAAATATTGATAAGCTTCACGAAGCAAAGTTTACACGTATCACTGCAGCAGGTTATACAGAGAGCCACCCACATGGTGTTATGATTACACGTGAGGCACCAAATTACAGTAAGGGAACTGAATAATTAAAATCAGATATAATTTTCCTAAAGGGATTGATTAGTTTTACTTTTCAATCCCTTTTTGCATAGGTACAAATATAAAGTCTCCATGTATCGACTCATCAAATGAATCTTCACCTGTGCGTTTTATAATTGTCATTTTTTGTCCCATTCTGCCACCTACAGGCACAACCATCCAGCCTCCGATGCGTAATTGATACATTAGCTTTTCAGGAATTTCTTCAGGAGCTGCAGTTACAAGTATTTTATCGAAAGGGGCTTCATCAGGCAGACCTTCATATCCGTCACCATAAAAAAGATGAGGGTAGTATCCTAAAGAATTCAGAGTTTTTTTTGCTGTCAGATATAGTTCTTCGAATCTTTCTATACTGTAAACATCAGCGCCCATTTCGCACAATATTGCTGCCTGATAACCACTGCCGGTACCAATTTCCAGAACCTTCTCGCCAGGTTTTATATGCAGAAGCTCTGACTGATATGCAACTGTAAATGGTTGTGATATTGTCTGTCCTCTCTCAATTGGCAGAGGGCGGTCAAGATAGGCAGCTCCTCTTGTCTCCTCGTCAACAAATTCATGTCTTGGAACAGTGGCTATAGCCTTTAGAACAAGCTGGTCTGAGATTCCTTTCTGTTCAAGCTGCTTTGCCAGCTTAGCAGCTTCGGTCATCTGCTGAGAATTCATAATTGGCTCTGTATTAGAGTTTCTACTTTTTGATTTATTTGATGAGCAGGCAATTAGTCCTGCACAACAAAGTAGAATAGTGAACAGTGTGATGCGATGTCTTTCTAATGTTTTCATCTTTCAATCTGTTTACATTATTATTGCAAAGATAGTGGATTTCTGAACTTTATGTCGATTATTTACAAATTCAACAATTTTTAAAAGAAATGTCGTATATTTCGTACATCAATTAAAATGGGCTTGAGAGTATGAACAAAGATTTCCTAATCCTATTATTATGTATCTTTTCAATTCAAAGTTGTATGGTTCAGAAAAACGATGCTGAGCAAATTATCCTTAATGTTCAGGAAAAATATGCACCGGACAGTAGAGTAGAGGTGTTTAATGCAGAATTAGTGCATAAAGATAAAGGTGTTGTGATTAAAGGTGAAACTACTAGTCGTGAAGCACATCAAATGCTTCTTGGTGAACTAAGAAAGGTTTATCCTGATATTGAAGACTCTGTTCGTTTATTGCCTGATATCAGTTTAGGAGAGAAAACCGAAGGTGTTATTTATAACTCGGTAGGCACGTTAAGGTCTGCACCAAGATATAATGCAGAGCTGGTCTCTCAGGCTTTATTGGGAACACCTGTTAAGATACTCCAAGAGAAAAGAGGCTGGCTG
>JAQUIZ010000088.1 GCA_028683355.1 Fermentimonas sp. | reverse complement strand
GGAGCCCTGCTCCGTCGGCTACGCCTCCTCCGCAGGGCTCCAGCCCGTCGCAGCAAGGTAGATTATTTATGAAAAAGAACTTGACTCAGATCAACAAGAAGAAAACAATGCAATTGGTCGCTTGGCCTTACATAGATTGTGAGTAACGAGGGATGTCAGATGCCCTCAAACAACCAGAGAAACAATGAGTTGGAATTTACACCAACATTTGGGACTCAACATATGCGGTTCAATTACTGGTTACAGATAGATTAGGGAGTATTGGCTTGCCTATACCCCTGTTTTGTCCATGGGTTGATTTATCATGAGAATGCGTATATGCAAAATGAGTTATTTAGGAGTTAGGAATGAGCTTTTTGAAAACAGTGGCAAAGATTGGAAATGCTGTCATCGATGAAGGTATGAAACAGCAAAGTAAGCAGATGAGAAATAGCAGTAGGAATGCAGCTACAGGGAGAACGGAAGTCCCCACTATTGGAGGAAAGACACTCAGAGATTGGGAGAGCAAGTGGCAGAATGTAGGCTATCTGGACAGCATCGACCTAAGTCCATACTCCTCTTATGTTGGGCTTTACAAAGCCGAATTGGGTGGAAAAGTCATGTATATCGGCAGAGCTGTCGAATATTCGAATGGTGGCATCAGGAAGAGACTATCTGACTATACCAGAGAATCAGACAGTGCCAGAAAGCACACATCGGGGCAACTAATGCATGCCAATGCTGCCGATTTGAAGATATCTATTTTGCTGGTTGGTAGTGATGAGGAAGCGGCTGAAGCGACCAGAAAGCTCGAACGCTACTTCATCGGCAAGTACTCTCCTGAGTGGAATAAGATTCTCAAGTAGGTGGGTTATACTCATTGAGGTACAGGGATGGCGATGAAAAGCATTGACTTTATAAGTAGGGCAAGAATATTTTGGAAAAACTGTAAAATGGCGAGGAATTTGTGAGGAATCAAGCTCTGTACCGGCAATGGCAGATGCTGCACCTGATAAATCAGCATCGGCTTAACGGCATATCCAAAGGTGAATTGGCAACACACTTTGGGGTATCAAAGAAGACTATTGCCAGGGATATAACTAATCTGTCTTCATGTGGTTTTCCGATCTACGAAGACCAGGATATGGATAGGGCAAATCAGGTTTTCTACTATTTCACAGAGGGTTATCGCCTTCCTGATTATACGCTGAATTACGAGGACATTCTTAGCCTCTCACTGGCAAGCAAGCTTTGGGAAGAATCGGGGTTGGTTACTTCCGATAGCATAAAAGGCATTCTGACCAAGATCGAAACTAAGCTGGATAAATCAATCCTCAAGTTCTACCGTGATGTCCAAAAAGCGCTAATCAGTGATGGTACCGGGACTCTATCTGATTCGGACACTGTGGCTGAGAAACTAAGCCTGGTACTGAAAGCGATACTGAATTATAAGATGATCGCTTTTGATTATTATAGTGTGCAGAACCAAAGGCACAGTCATAAAGAAGTCTCGCCTTTGGCAGTTAAGTATTTCAACCATAACTTCTACCTGGCAGGATATTATAAAAAGATAGATCAGGTGATCGTCTTTGCCATCAATCGCATGGAGAAGCTTAAGCTGAGCGATAAACCTCAACACGAGGTGGATTTTGATTCCAGAACCTATTTTGATAGCGGCTTTGGCATCTATGCTGGAGAAGTGTTTCCGGTGAAACTTCAATTCTTTCCTCCAACCTCGGATTATATCGCAGAAAGAATGTGGCATCCATCACAGAAGATCACTCGTCTTAAGGATAAATCACTCATCCTGGAAATGCCTGCTAACTCCCTGAGTGAAATGAAGAAATTTGTGCTGAGCTATGGTGCAAAAGTCAAGGTGCTGGAACCGAAGGAGCTGGTGGAAATGGTTCGAGCAGAGATAAAAAGAATTTCATTAGTATATTCCGGCAAACTTAATGAATCAGTATTGTTGTAGATATGGGGGAAAAATGAGTAAAAAACGCGTTGAACCTGATAAAGAAAAAGAAGAAAAAAGCAGAACCTCCAAAGTTATTGAAGGATCTATTGGCGGCGTTACACATGAGCAAGTAGGTCATTATGGAGGTGCTGTTGCTGAAAGAATAAAGGAATATACTGGAGAATTTGATCCCAATGGTAAGGTGACAGTAAAGGGGCTTAAGCAGATTGCTGAATCCAAAGTCGATCCCAGATACGAGTATCAGAATACAAAACAACAAGCTGGGTTTGCTGCAGAAGTAGATTATAGAGCTAAGGTCAATTCTGAGAACATCATAAACAAGTCAAAGAAGCAAATTGCCCGATCAAATGATGTTGGACTGGGAAACAATCCTGTAGCAGACTTTGTATCCGTAGATCAACAAGGAAATCCGATACTTATCGATGGTAATCCAGAGTGGAGTGCACAAATGAAATTCTGCGGTAAATATGGCTCTCAAGCAGAAATTCAAAACAGTGCAAGAGACATTGTTGATAGGTTCGCCGGTAGCAAATTCGAAAAATATCGGGGCCAAAAACTGTTAGTACCTTCAGAGCAATACGATCCGGCTTTGAACTACGCAAGAGACAAGGCCGCAGAATTCCGAAATGCTGCGCAAAAACTTCGCACAAGCGGAGACTACGAAAAAGCTACCATGTTGGAAGCAAGAGCAGCGAACTTTGACTCAGTCGCAAACAACCTGGTAAACAGCAAGATATCATCCCGGGAAGCTATGTTTATGCGACAAAACCCAAAGCTCCATACTACCTATAACATCGCTAAAACAGCACATGGAGCCGGGATGGAAAATGTGAAAACCTCAGCAGTGATCTCAGGGGTGATTTCACTATCTACGAGTTTGGCTGCAGCGATTAATGGAAGTAAGGACATTTCCGAGGCAGCAGTGGATATAGCTATTGATGTGGGTAAGGGTGTTGCGGTCGGATATGGTTATGGAGCTGCAACTTCTGTTGTGAGCGGAGCCATGCAGAGAAGTAGCAATATGGCTATCCAGAGTTTATCCAAAACATCCCTTCCAGGAATGATCGTAGCAGTTACATATCAAGTGGGTAAATCCGTAGTCAGATGGGCTAATGGAGAAATCGATGGAGTTCAGTTCGTTGTAGAAGTTGGAGAAGTAGGTGTTGGAGTTCTGGCAGCCAGTATCGGAGCATCCATCGGGACAGCAATATTTCCAGGAATAGGGACTGTTGTTGGTGGCATGGTAGGCTACATAGTCGGCTCAGTTATATACAATTCCACGATCAATACTATACGTGATTACAAGCTTTCTTCCGAAAGACTCGAAACAATAACAGCAATTTCTCAAGCTGCTTTGTTATCTATGGAGGCCAGTAGGAAGGATTTTGAGACTGCCATGAACAAGCATTTCAAACGGAGGGCTCAGTTACTCAGAAGCTGCTTTATGACGATGGATCAAGCCGTTTTAAACAATGACCATGAAGCTTTTACAAAAGGCCTAAGTGCAATAGCCATTGAGATGGGTTCATGCCTTAGATTTAAAGACTTTGCAGAGTTTGACAGCTTTATGCAAGATTCTAACAGTAAATTAGTACTATAAGGAGTAATTATGCCACTACCAATAGTTTGGGGAGCCGTAGTTGGAATCGGCGTGTTAACGGGTTTGAGTAATTCGGGTAAAACCAAATCTAATCTACGGGAAGCAGAAGGATTAATAGATGCTGCTAATGATAAAGCTACAGAAGCGAAAGAATTTGTAGAGATGGCTCAAGATAAAACCGTTAAAGCCATTGAAGCATTAGGGCAATTGAAGATCCAAGTTCTTAAAACCTCAATGACCGATTTTGTGGAGAACTTTGAGAAAATCAAGGAAGTGGAATTTACCATTCAGAATGGTATGAATGACATGACGAAACTTCTTCCAGGAACACCCGGTTTCAAAGAACTGAAGCAATCCACCCATCTTAAGACACTGGCCAGAATCGAAAGTATCCTTAATTTCGGCAGTTTTGGGTTCCTCACAGCGTCAACTTTCATGCCAAACATGCCAGTGTTTCCGTTAATGAGTACTATACTCAATATGAAGTCGCAAACTGCACTGAATAATGCCAAGGCTAATTATGAAAAAGCTAAAGTTTATCATTCTCAAGCCAAGACTATTGGATTGGCATTGAAAGCGATATTCTTAAGGTGTGAACAGATTTATGGGTTACTTGAACAATTGGATTCCTATTTTTCTAAGTCTGTCGGGAACCTAAGAATAATTATAGAGTCCTCTGGTACAAAATGGCCAAAATATAGTATAGAGGAACAGAATGACATTTATCTATGTGTGCAGATTGCTCAAACTGTGAAAATTGTATTAGATACGTCTTTATTAACAGAAAATGGCGAACTAGATAAGAAATCAGAAGAAATGGTATCCCAAGGCAACATGCTTCTTCAAAAAATTGCAAGACTGTAAAACCGCACGATTACGAAAGGAGATAACTCATGACAGACAATAACGAACACAAAGGCGTTCTTAATGCTGCATTTGATTGGATAATTCAAAGTGTTGATTCTGCCGAGTCAGAACAACAGGATGAAACCGCCTCAAAGCAACAGAACGATAAAACATCCAACTCCGATGCCACTTCGTTCAAACAAGCGATCTTGGATAAATACGAAGAAGTTAGTGGATATCCTCCAATTGTGGACGATTACATGCCAAGAATCAAAAACATGCTGAAGGAGATTTGTAATGGCCAATACAAAAAGGATCAGATAATCGATACCAACGATACCAGCATATCCAGTAACGGTCACTCAGGCATAGTGTTCACTACAGAAGCAATATGTGTAAAGGATTCTGGTAATTCCACAAGCAAGTTCATCGCTAAGTTTGAAGATATCGATTTTACATATCTCAAGGAAGAGCGTTTTCTGGGAGTTGACATCTCTGCCCTTGAGTTACATATGAAATACGGTTCTACCTACAATCTTAGTACTACCCTATCATCATTATCATTGAATGACATGCAGGAACTTATAGACTATGCAATGTCATTATATGAAGAGAAGGATAAACTGGAGTGGTAACACCCATCTTAAATATCTAAGACCATTGCACGTAGAAATGGACATAAAATATATCTAAACAGTTCATGACAGATAAGCTAGATGTACAATTATGGCTCTATCAATACGCAGGAGCTAATCATGGAAAAGCAAACCCTAACTTTCGCAGATCAAGAGATTGCCAATCGTTTGGCAAGCCGCAGACACTTTCTCAAAGATGTGGATCAACTGATAGACTGGAAAAGGATCAACAAACTGATCAGCAAGGTTGAGATCAGAAGGACTTCTGTGGCAGGTAGGGACGCATATTCGGCAGAAGTGATGTTTCGGATCATGTTGGTTCAGGCTTGGTACAAGCTGTCTGATTACCAGATGGAAGAGCAGCTTGTCTATAACACGATGTTCCTGTGGTTTTGTCATTTGAGTATGGAGAATCCGGTCCCGGATCATTCCACGATTTGTCGCTGGCGTGGCAGGTTTTCAGAAAAGAGAATCTACGAAAAGCTACTTCAGGAGATCAATCATCAATTGAGTAAGCACGATATCAGGATCACAGAAGGTGTGATCGTGGACGCAACTTTGGTTGAATCGCATGCCCGTCCCCGCAGGAAAGAATACATCGAGACAGAGCCTGTAGGAGATGATGAGATCCCTGGTCAGCCAACCTTTCAGGCAACCGTTCTGACGATCGAAGAATCCAAAGACTCTGAAGCCAGGTGGCTGAAGAAAGGCAATAAGAGCATTTATGGCTACAAGGGACACACAGCTGTGGACAAGACTCATGGTCTAGTCCAAGCAATTGAGGTTACTCCAGCCAATGTCTATGATGGGCACATGCTCATGCCCTTGGTGGAATCCTTGGAGCTTCCGGAGGAGACAGAGGTTCTTGCAGACAAAGGCTACTGCAGCCAGGAGAATGAAGATGCACTGCAAGAGCGGAACCTGGTTTCCAGAATCATGAAGAAGAAAAAGAAGAATCAGGATATGCCGGAGGAGACAAAGCTCTTCAACTATTCTGTTTCCACTCAGAGATACCGGGTTGAGCGCAGCTTTGGAGGACTAAAGAAAAACTTTGGATGGGGTCGATCAATCTATATGGGCTTACAAAAGACGGCAGATTATCTGTTCATGGGAGCAATTGCCTTCAATCTGAAGCGTAGTCTGAAGATTCTCCGAGCGTGAGATAGGAGAGGTCTGCCCAGATTTTGGGAATAGACCAAAACAGGGCTTAATAAGAGGGGGTTTACGGAGTCAAAACATGAAAATAGACCGAAATGATCTCTTCAAGACAGAAAAACGTTGGTGGCACAGATCAATATCACCTCAGTAAAAGCTTCGCCTATTTATGCAATGATCTTTATCTTTATAACTGGTTACTGAAAATGGAAGTACTATATAGGCATCTAGCGATTTAACCGTATTGGTTCAATTTGTACGACATTTCATAAAGACAGGATTCCTACAACTACACACAAAAAGCTTTAAGAATTTGGATGGTCATTAGTGCCCATTTGAGGTGACAAGAATGTACGACATACAAGGCTCAACGACTCACGAACTTGCTAAGTATCTAACACTATTACTACCAGTGTTTAGTGATAACTGGTGGCAGGAAATGGTTATTACGCATTGTAAAGATGTTACTCAAGGTCATCGTAATCAAATCAGGATACTTCTTCAGCAAACACTTTAAATTCTGCGTAAATTCAATGTATGGGTCTGATACTTTCATGGTAAGCTCCTATGTATGGATAATCAGATATTCATTATTTAGGTCACTTGATGCTTTAAGTATATATCTCAAGTGACTAGGAACCGGTCTGTGTGATTTCGAATTCTGTCAAGCCCAACCTGTCTATTCCAGTAATCTATAGCACCCAATCCTATTCAAATTCCTGAGTTGACCTAGGATACCTTTCTGAACTTTCCTGCCGATTTTGGGCACGTTTTGGCGGGAGATAACGACGTATATGTACTGCCTCAGATCAACGACTTCAATCGACGCCAGAGCCTCAAGATAGATATAGACCCATTGCCTGGATTTACCGATGACTTGAGCAATATCTCGTATGGACTTGTATCTGCCTTGTTCCAGGATATCTAAAAGCCTGTGGGCATCTGCAATGCTGAAAGTCCAGCCCTTATAGTGCTGATAGCCGATCCTGGCTTGAAAGCGGTTGGCTCGGACGTAGATGGGAGGATTATCTTCTATCTGCTTGATCGCTTGGCTTTGGAGTAGTTCGGGTAGTAGCTCTTCGGTTGCTTCTACGCTTACACTGGTCAGTTTGGATATAAGGTCCGCATTGAATAGTCGATCATATTGGCTGATGAAGTTGAGGATTAGTTCTTTGTCCGTCATTGTTTCCTCAATCATCCAGATCGACTTGGGAGACTACTTCAAGGTTCTTGTATTTGCCGATCTCCTCTACTGAGCGGATAAGCTTCATGGCTTTGCGGACATTGCCGCAGGAGTGGAAGTGGACATATTCGACAATATCAGGATGGAACTTGATCTCCAGGACCTCACTGCATAACTGGGCAATATCCTTCTTAGGCAGGTCTTGGAACTCATAGAAGAAGTTGCACCTATCGAAGTAGTATTCATTGATCTGATTGAGCCTGTCCTTGGCATTCTGCATCCCGACCAGGATCACTATCGCTGTGGTCACATCCACTATATCCCTGATCGCTCCCAAGAGCTGGGGATGCCGGAAAGCGTAGTCTATCTCATCAACAACTATGATCGTATCCTTGTGATCCTCCAGAACCGTTATACATATCATGAAGAGGTCATTAGCTGTTCCGTAGGGTATGTACTCCCCCATGCCAAATTTCTTGTATAGGGCTAAGAGAAGCTTGGATGCAAAGGCTTTAGGAGTGGTAGTTGCCTCCAGCCTGAGGTAGAGATAACCCTGACTGAAGGCGATTCTACTGGCATAGGTGGTCTTTCCCAATCCCGGTCTGCCATACAGCAAGCCAAGTCCTACCATCTCCAGCTTGGGTCTGGTTAGCAGGTATTCGATGCATTTATCTGCGGCTATCACGTTCTGCGTTCTGACTAGAGTTCCCTGTTTCATATTATCCTCCTATTAGTTTATCCCGATGCGTTTGTGGAGTTCCGCTCTGGAGAGGTTTGCGAAGGGTGACTGCCCATTCTTAGCCTCATCCTGTGCTTGGTTATCATCAAGTGATTCGGTAATGGGGCTTGTTTCGGCTTGAGGTTTCTTCTCATCATCTATACTTACCTCATCTATTGTTGCGGTGGCAGTGGCAGTTCCACCATCATCCGATGTTAATTGTTCCGCTATGGCACTTGGATCGGATTTGTAATACTCTCTTGCTGTTTTACTGAATGAGGTCTTCCAGGATATCGGTGTATCTTTATTGCTGCCTTGATACTCGATTCCGATCCTATCGAATGATTCTTTGATCTCCTGCTCGATTTTCTGCTCAATCTCTTCTCGTGCCAGTCTCTCTTTCTCTTCCGCATCCAGCTTCTCCCACTCTTCCGGACTCAGCATATCCGGATGCTTTGGAAGCCTCATCATCGCCTTTCTGGTCATCTCCTCAATGATCTCGTCACTATCCTTGGGAGGCGCTTCCAACATGGGAGGACTGCTGAATAGCGCTCTGGCACCCTGATCCTCAAGCTTCTCCTGCTTGGTCGTTGAATTCTTGAGGAGGGCATCGACAGCTTTCTGGGAGTTCACCACCCACTTCTTGGCACTGCGTTCTTTCTCCCTCCTGAGGCCCTTGATCTCTTTATATTCCTTATTCAGTTCCTTATGCGAGATCGCCTTATCCATCGAGACCTCGATGAAGGGATGCTGTGCCTTGCGGAGGGCTGCCTGGCAGATGAAGACATCGTTTTTGTCATAGACCACTATCCACCTGGCATCGCTGTAATCGAACCTGATGATGCAGGGCTGACCCACATGGTTTATTAGTTCCCGATGCCAGTAGACCTTCTTATCCAACCTGATGCCTTCATTGCGGATGTTCTTGCGCTCCATCGCCATCATCAGGAAGTTTAGCCTGGAGATCTCAATCTGGCGGCTCTCAGCTATCCTGGCAGCACTGAAGACTTCATAGGGTGTGCGTCTGTTGAGCGAGGTATGCGGTGTCTCTCCATAACAGAATCGCACATAGAAGGCGATCATCTGCATTGTTTCTTCAATGGTCGGTGGCTTACCGGTATAGAGCTTCTTTGCCCAGACTTCATTGCGATGCAGAACAGAGGGCTTATCATCTACCGATGCGCCTCTGAAGGTAGTAATGAACCGCTCAAACTGCTCCTGGAAGGTCTTGAAGAAGCGTTCTATGATCTTGGCCTTGGCATTATAGCTCTCGGCGAACCTTACTCCGATATTGAGTCGGGGGAAGATACCACCCAGTTCCTTGTTCAGATCATGCTCTTCCCAGCGTTCATGAAAGAGCTTGGCTCGGAAGGCCTTGCCATTATCCAGATAGACATACTTAGGTAGCACCGCCATGGTTCCGCTATTGTTATCGGCGATCTGGGCACAGTTGATGAAGCCATTGCGGAAGGCAGTGAGGATATGCTGGCTATCCTCGGTAAAGGCGAGTGACGCTCCCACTGGGTATCGGCTTGCCCAGTCCATCACCATGATCATCGACATGCGTTGGGCTCTACCGGTCTGGGGATTAAGGATATCGAAGGAGAGGGTATGCCCATCTGCCACCCAGACCTGTCCCACCTCTAGAGTGCTATCATCTCTCATAATGCTCTTGATGACATTCTCTGAGACAAACTTGCTGCCATCCCTCGCTTGATGCCACTCTGCCGGATGTCTGGCGGCCCATTCCTCGCACCAGCGTCTGAGTGTCCGTTCATTGGCCTGGGATTCAATGATTCCGTTTCTGCTCATCTGTTTGAGGTTAGTTATTGCAGAGCCGATCTTGATGCGGTTAGGGTTTAGCAGCAGGTGCAGCAGGTATTGCTGTTCCTGATAGCTGATCTTACGTTCTTTATATTTACCCTTGCTCTTGTGGATCAGGGCATACATATCCAGATTGGTCTCGTGATAGACACGCAGCCACTCTCGCAGTGCCCGCTCTTTTCGGGGTCCCTTGAGATTGTAGAGCTCCGGCACCAGTCTCTTGCCGTTATAGTCACTGGTGATCCGTATCCAGGCTAATACTTTTGACTCCGCTCCATACAGCCTGCGAATCACTTCCTGGCAGAACCGGCCGTAGAGTTGAGCCTCTTCCTTGTATAACAGCCTTTCCTCTTCTACCGGAGTCAGATCGAGAAAGTCACTGCCGAAGTCGATCACTACACCATTTTCCTTGGCTTCGTGGATCAGGGTGAGTTTGCGTTCGAACTCCAGATAGTCATCATAGGTCTCATAGACCGTCTCAGACTCCAGATTGTCGTCTGTAGTGTCTGCCTTGGCATTGTACTGCTGGCGGTAAGCGAGCAGGAAGCTATAATCGACATCAGCATCACCTTCATCACTAACCTTGCCTATTCCAGCCCTCACCTCTGGGGCTACTTTGCATCTGCCACCACTCTTGATTTCCAGCTTCAGTCCCTGACTTTCCATCAGTTCTTGCAGTTCATTTAGCTTATTCCGATATTCTCTCAGGAACTCCTCAGTCGGTCTGCCATTATAGGGAAACATCTGAACCTCCTGCAGTCTCGCTGACCTTCGCAGCTAGATCTTTACCATTATCATAGTAGACCAGGAACACACTGGGATAGCTGTGTACTCCCAATACGATCACTTCCTCAAAGTAAAGCTCCGGTTTACGCAGGCTATCTCTGAATCTGTCATACTCAGCCAGAATGATCTCTTCCGTTGCCAGAACAAATGTCTTGATCGTAGCTCCGTTCTTAGTCGGTATCTGATGCTTTAGAGCGGTTAGCTTCCCGGCATCTACCATTCTTCTGATCGTCTTCAGATTTTTGTTCAACAGCATGGCTACTCTGTCTATAGGTAGCCAGATAAAATCGACTTTCATGTCCATGTCCAAGTCCTTCAAAAACTGTGACCCGCTTGGACATTTCAGTCTGGAATCTTGAAAAATGCGGTCAAGCGCTTGGACATTTTGGCCTCTCATCATAGTTATCAATGAGTTAAGCCTCATTCCCACCCCCGCTTGGACAGGGGTACCCGCTTGGACATTGCTCTTACAAGCCCGTTTCTGCACTTCCGCATGGCGTTGTTTCTTGGTAGTCATTCTACACCTCTCTTATGTATTAGTAGGGTGCTAACAACCACAAGAGCAGAACCTTGGGAAGTCCTTTCTGCGAGTTTGTCTGCTTTCTTACGCATTATCCGGCAATACTTTATAATCCACCTGGGTCACACTATAATCTTTAGTATTGACTCCATAGTTACATTTCAATAATTTGCAAATATGATGAAAGTGGAGGTATAATGCTTGATATTCGTAGACATAGAATCGATAAGAAATCTCGTAAGCAGATTCTTGAAGAATTGGAGGTTGGTGCCAAACATTTTAACTACGTTGAGTTTGGTTGGCGAGATTTCGAGAAGCATTTTCACATTAGTAGAACTCCAGCAGTAAAGGAGTTTGGCTCATGGAGTAAAAGCATGGAAGCCCTCCGTGTTTCATTAGCAGAAAAGGGAATCATTTTCAATCCAAGGCCGTATGCACCACAGAGAATCTATTCTGATGCAGATATGTTTATAGAAATGGAGCGGATATGGGAATTAGTCGGACAGAGACCTTCTCGAAATGAATGGGAATCATCAGATTGTCGAATATCATACAATGCATACAAAAAGAGATTTGGCAGTTGGCTAAATGCTTGGATTAGATTTGTTGAGTACAAAACCGGAACAGATTTTCAATTAGAGAGTTTTGTAATCGCAGAGCCAGCTGACGATGTATCTCATAGTGAAGTCTCAGACTCTCTGCCAAGGCTTAGGTCTATACCATTAAGAACTCGTTTATTTGTTCTTGAGCGCGATAAGTTCAGGTGTGTATATTGTGGAAGAAGTCCTGCTTTGAATCATGGGATATCGCTTCATATAGACCACATTCAACCATTTTCGAAGGGTGGGTCAAACGATGTGGATAATCTACAGACACTTTGTAATGAATGCAATCTTGGAAAAGGTGACTTGTATCGCCCTGAAAGGGATAACTGAATTGGCAGTATTATCGTATTGGTGCTTGCTGCATTGGTCTCATTATCCAGCATCATACATTGTGGTCATCAAGAGCAATCAGAGCTGGGAAGATGTGGACTATAAATTGCAGTTGTAAGAACTGACGATGGTCTCGCCATCAAGAAGGTGCAGATCGACCACCACAGGCAACAGATTATCCTCCAACCATTTAATATAGACTATCCGGTTCTGGTTTTAGACTCAGATTGGAATTACGGAGCTTTCCTGATCGGCACAATCG
>JAQUIZ010000240.1 GCA_028683355.1 Fermentimonas sp. | reverse complement strand
AACTCGATGCAACCAGGGCCAAGACAGACTTTGCCACTATCATAGATGAGATCGTGATGCATCTGATCAAGAAACCAGCAGTATCTGCATCAATCCAGATAGAAATCAAAGCAGATAACCTGGAAGGTTTCGATGAAGCCACCCAACGCACTATCAAAGAGAACAGCAATACACTCAAGTTTGATCTGAGTGAGTTTGAGTAGAAATGCCCCTAGGGGTAAATAACTGCCAGAGGAGGCACTTATGAGTAACATCATAATTATCACGATCCTCCAATGTTTAGCAGTGTAGTGGCTGAGGTCTTAGTTGAAATATTACTTAGACCGAGAGTGGCCACTATTATGGCTTGCCATTGGTGTGTTGCTCGCAGTGTTGCAAGGCATCTGCTGCTAACTGTGCGTGAAGTACCTGGGTGGCTTATAGCCACTCAGGTATGGAGCGTTAATGCATTAGTAAAGTAGAATATGAGTAACGATTCAGTAGTTGAAAAAGAAAAAACTCTAAGAGCTTTGGACATCTTATGTCCAATCTCGATAATGAGCTACATTAGCTTCTGTGAAACTATGTTAAATGAGGGCAAAACTCCATTTCCCTACATCAGTTTCAGAACACTTGATGTAATGCTCAAGATAGTTGCTTTCAGGGACATCTCTCAACTTATTGATCTCAAGCTTAACTATAGAACAGTGGTATCATTGTACGAAGAAGCGAGAATAACACTTGAAACCGAGGAAGCTGGATTCTTTGATCAATATCCTGATCCTGCTACATCTGAAATCGAAGCAATCATTCGCAACGCCATAATCCACCTGACGAACCATCAGTTTAAACAGATCCCAGATATCAGCATTGTTACCAATTGGATGAGGCTAGAGTATCTACTCACTGAAATCCAACAAAAAAATGCTGAAGAAATAAAGAGAAGATTCCCCAAGACTATTGATGTAGACACAACACTAAGCAGCTTAGTGGGCTCAAATTGTCGTAGCGTGTATTTTGGCATTAAGGACCTTATGGATAATCTACTTAAATTCTATAAAGACAGTCCAATTTGTTCAATGCTGATAACCTGTAAAACGGAGTCCGATTATAGAACATCCATAATCCAAGTCATAGACTCAATTCTAAAACAAAGACACTCATCTGCCACTTTTTTGCATGATTTATCTGAACTATTAGCTACCCTAGAATCTCATCATAATCTGGAAAGACTGATGACCTTGTTTAATCAATCAATTTGTGATCTTCGAAACAACTACTCTAAGTATTACAAAATGGCGCTTTCCGATATTCCAGCGTTGCAAACTTCTAGTTACAGATATGAAAGTCCATTAATGAAGTATCCCCTGGTGCAAGTAGATGAACATAAGATCATTCCAAATTTCTATGATCTATTCACATGTCTTCGAGAGTTTCCATTCAGGTTCAATGAGTATCTTGATAGTGAGCTAAATGCGAATACTATGAATACAATGGGGCTTATCTATGAGTTATACATCGGAGAATTGTTAGATTACACATTAGATCCGGAACGATACATAATTATCCCAGAATTCGAGTATCAGCGTAATGGCTCTGTTGTACGAAGTCCTGATTTTGTTGTTATTGATCGTATTGATCTACAAGTAATTGTCATAGAGGTTAAGGGCTCAAGGACCTCAAATATTGTTAGAGATGATCCAGCATCATTACGAACAAATGAGTATGTGGAGCGAGTTGGTAGCGTGCTTAAGAAATCACTAGCTAAGATTGAGGAGTTATTCCAATTTGTTGGGGACTATGCAAATTATAGAGACCTATTATGTCTGTGTAATAAAGACAAAACGATCATTCTTCATGTTCAAAAGGACTTCGGAGTTCTAATACCAAGCTTAGTTCACGGAGAATTAACGAAGCTTGATCCAGCCCTTTCGGAGAATTGTATGGCGTTCAATTACTGTCTTATCGATATACCTTACTTAGAGACCATACTTCATAATCACAAGGCTACTGGCAAGCCATTAATTGACTACTTGAGAGATTATCATAAAGTCCAAATCGGCAAAACAGAAAAACCTGTCTCTGTAGCAGAGTGGATTCCAATCGAGCATGACTTCAAAGACCTGATCTACGTTCACCATCTATATAATCAAGCTATGAAGGAGGTGTAGGTGATAGAGTGGGATTTATCCAAGGCCGAAAACGATCTTAAACAAGCATATAGCGAGAACTCTGAACTAAAACTACTAACATTACTCAAGTCTAATACATTTCTGTTATATGAGTTGTTTACTAGGAAACATGGTATCCAACCCATATTCCATGAAGTAAACTTTGGTGCCAGACTTAGATGTGACTTTGCATGGCTAAACGATAATTCTGATGGTCCCGAATGGGTATTAGTTGAAATTGAAAAGCCTTATTCGAGCGTTTTTAAGCGTAATAATATGCCTTCATGCCACCTGTTACAGGGAATAGAGCAAATCAGATCCTGGCAGATGTATTTCGACGAAAATCCACTTGAAAAGCGCAGGGTTTTCGGTGCGGTAAGTAGATTCAGATACATCTTAATAGTTGGGACACTGGAAGCATGGCAGTCGTCATATGCCTCGAAATGGAGAGCGTACATTAACAAAACACTCAATATCGAAATCCGATCCTGTGGAGTGTTCGATAGAGCTTTAGAAAACTATAACAAGCATCCTAACGAATTCTGGAGCTTCCTTGAACATCCGGCAACTTATGGCGATGCCAAACTTAAGGGATATTGGGAGAATTACGGATATATGGATCACTGGCGATCCATAAGTAACACATGATGCGTATTTCTTTGTTGAAGTTGGGCAAAATAGATATTAATAGTTCTATAGAATACAGTTTCGAGATGTTAAGTCCCAAATGTTGGTGTAAATTCCAACTCATTGTTTCTCAGGTTATTTGAGAACATCTTATAGTCCTCGTTTCTCACATTCTATGTTAGGCCAAGCGACCAATTGCATTCTTTTCAAT
>JAQUIZ010000239.1 GCA_028683355.1 Fermentimonas sp. | reverse complement strand
ATCAATGCTAAAAACGCGTTGGAGCTAAGCGTAATAATGGCGAATAACGCAAACATCATTGACACTTATGGTGTTTGGAAAGCGGTTTATGGACCAATAAAACTCGGTATTGCGAACGGTGACGGCACATATAAATTCATATCGAAACCCGAAGTTGCGTACAGTATTACCGACAGACGTTTTTATCTTGACACGTTATCTTTGAGCGAATATGACGCTGTTCAAATTGAAGGAAACACCGTATTAATACCCGGACCGGATTGTGATTCACAAAATCCGATTATTATTACTAATCCTTTTAGGCTTATACGCGATGAGAACGATGAATGGATTGTGGATAAGAGCTTTACCGTAATGCCTACCGGCACAGGAGATGCAAGCGGAAACAGTCCAAACGTTGCTACCGGAGAGGAAAACTCATCGGCTATTCAATATGCGGGAATTGGACTTTTGATGAGCTTGGCTTTTGTTTTGATTCAAGCCGCTTATAGAAAAAACAAAAAAACAAGAATTATTTGATACCGGGAGCTAAATTTGAAAATGGGGGAACTGTATAAGTTTCCTCATTTTATAATAAAACGATATTCGTAGTAATGGAGTATAGATATGGTTCGCAGATTGCAATAGCAAGTTGCAATAGTTTTGAAAACAGCAATGACTTATAGTAAAACGATGTGGGATTACGGAGAGAGGGCGAAGCCCGAACGGAGAAATCCCACATCGTCGATCTCCTGTTAGGCGGCGTAGATTTGGTCAAGTTCTTTTTCAAACATTTCTTCTGGAGTATGGTAACCCAGAATTTTTCGTGGCAAAGCATTAATCTGGTCGGCAAAAAACAAAATATCGTCTATGCTGTAATCGGAAATGTTTTTTCCTTTCGGAATGAAGCGGCGGAGCATCCGGTTATGACATTCGTTTGTGCCCTTCTCCCATGACGAAAACGGATGGGTGAAATATACTTGTGTGCTGGTTGTTTCCTGAGCAGAAAGCTCCGCAAATTCTGAACCGTTGTCAGCTGTGATGGTCTTGAACACATCGGAAAAGTGCGTACCAAATTCTTGTTTCAGCTTTTGAATCGCATGTGTCACGGCGGAAGCCGAATGGTCGACTACCCTGAGCCAGATGGCAGCTCTGGTCATCCGCTCCACCATGGTTAATGCCACCGGCTCATTGGCGTTCTTACTGCCAAGTACGGAATCAAACTCCCAATGACCGAATTCTTCACGGCTTTCCACAATTTTCGGGCGTTCTTCAATGCTTTTCCCGAGGTTTTTCCGGTTTTCCCGTACTCGTTTTGACTTTGTGTTCCGCCGCAGCTTTTCAGGAAGATCAATATTCTTGATGGGCAGAAGGCCAAGATCAACATAGTTGTACAGTGTTTTGGAACAAACCATTTCTTGTCTGCTGAATTTTCCTGATAGAAGGGCTCGACCGAAGCAAGCATCTAAAGACCAGTTTTCTTCCCGAAACTGTTTGACCACATATTTCAAAAATGATGCAGTTTCCAGGCAACGATACTTTCTGGTGCTGCTCCTGCGGTTTTCGTTGTATCTCTGTTGCCCGGCATCCGCTTTGTAGCGCAACACCTTACCATGGTAAAGAGCGACAGTTCCACGTGCTATTTCATTTTTGACCGTATTATAGGGTCGGTTTAGATGTTTTGCTATCTTGTATCGTGACCACCCGTCTTTCAAATGCACTTCAATGTCATGCCGTTCTTCTGGCGTCAGGTGTTGCCCTTTCTGATGCTCTGTGCTACAATTTGGATTGTCCATAGTGATGATCCTTTCAGAATTGGTGTGTTGTAACTCAATTCTACCATAGTTTCATCGCTATGGATCCTTTTTGCTATTGCAACTTCATTTTACAATCTGCCTAATGATTATTTTATAAATAAAAAACAAAAACGAGAAATTATTATGTCAGAAACAGGAGCAATTTTAGCATGGGGCCAATAAAGGGAAGGTTTGTGATTGATAAATAGAAAGAAGTAGAGGGATTACAAGAAAAATTATAGAGATTCCTTGAGTCAATACCCCCCCGTCCCTGCGTCTCATTAATATTTAACTGCACCCCATATGTTAGACAAAGTGATATAATGTCTAACATATGGGGTGAATTTTATGCCAAAAGGACAAATATTAGTGGACAGTTCAAATAAAAAGCCATAGCTCATACTAATTACCGCCTTGCATGCAAAGATTAAAAAAGCAAAAAACCGGAAGTCACTTCCGGTTTTTGAGTAAATATTTTATAATCATTATCGTTGATTGCTCGGTGATGGAAATATATGTTACAAATATGTTGACAGACTTGGTAATATAAGCTATAATGCTTTCAAGGATAAAAAAATCCCTGTCGGTAAGCGAAGTTACTAGCTTCGCCCACCACGTCCCAAATGATGTAAATGCACCACATCACATACAGAACTAACAGAGTTTCTTGCCGTTCATTATAACGGTTTAGGATATATTTGTCAAGTCGGTTTGATGTTGCTACGTCACCGACTTGACTTTTTTTTGCTTTAAACACAACCTCGAACGTTGTGCTTAAATAAATGACAACTGAATGAAGTACTCTTACATTATCAAACAGCTAACAGTTACGCCATAATGTCCAGGCATGGACGGAGCGAGCCAACCTTACGGTTGATACCTGCTGTGTATCGCAGAAAGCGAACACGTGCCTGGGATGGTGGGAGTCCATTAAGGCATAGGATTAGATGTGAGTGTGTAAAAGCTCAAACAAATGCTACTCAACATATAAACGGTGACCGTGCCGTATTAATGGTGCGGTTGCCTTTATATACATTTTAAAATAAATTGTGTGCAAAATGCACAATTAAATTGTGAATTTTGCAGACAATTTTGGCAGGGGTAGAAGGACTCGAACCATCGACACACGGTTTTGGAGACCGTTGCTCTACCAACTGAGCTATACCCCTATGTATTAGATTAAGAATTACGGAGCATTGAAAATCAAATAATTTTGGTTA
>JAQUIZ010000087.1 GCA_028683355.1 Fermentimonas sp. | reverse complement strand
ATCAAACTTACTTCTGAAGTTAAAAATGCGGGAGGACTTGCAATTATTGGTACTGAACGACATGAATCCCGAAGAGTGGACAGACAGCTGAGAGGACGTGCAGGACGTCAGGGTGACCCTGGATCTTCAGTCTTTTTTGTATCTCTTGAAGATGACCTTATGCGTTTGTTTGCTACAGAAAAAATTGCCGGCCTAATGGATAGAATGGGATTTAAGGAAGGTGATGTTCTGGAACACAGCATGTTGAGCAAATCAGTTGAGCGTGCTCAGAAAAAGGTTGAAGAGAACAACTTCGGTATTCGTAAACGTCTGCTTGAGTATGATGATGTCATGAACTCACAACGTGAGGTAATTTACAAACGCCGAAAACACGCTTTAATGGGTGAACGTATTGACAATGATGTGGCTAACATGATTTCCGATACTTCGAAGAATTTAGTTGAGATGAACGAAGATGACTTCGAAAACATGAAACTTGAACTTCTTCGCGTAATGGCTCTCGAAATTCCTTTCAAAGAGGAAGATATGAAAAATTTGCGACCGGCAGAGATGGTGGAAGCTGTTACAGACAGAGCTTTTGAAACTTTTAAACGTAAAACAGAACGACTTGCCGAAATTGCACAGCCTGTAATTAAACAGGTTTACGAAAATCAGGGGGCTATGTACGAAAATATACTTATTCCGATAACAGACGGTAAGAAAGTATATAATATTTCATGCAACCTTAAAGAGGCTTACGAAACAGGATCTAAAGCTTTGGTGAAGTCATTTGAGAAGTCTATTTTACTACATACTATAGATGAAAACTGGAAGGATCATCTTCGTGAAATGGATGAATTGCGTCACTCTGTTCAAACAGCCAGTTATGAACAGAAAGATCCGCTATTGATTTATAAACTGGAGTCATTTAATCTCTTTGGAGTTATGATAAACGATATAAATTCAAAATCGGTATCTGTATTGATGCGTGGTCAGATTCCTGTGCAAGATCCTGGAAGTGTAAGAAAAGCTGCACCCGAAGAGAAAACTGACTATAGTAAGTATCGTACTCAAAAAGATGAAATGGAGGGAATTACTAACACTAACACTAACAAACAAAGTAGTGGAGAAAGTGAATCTCAACAACGGCAAAAGCAAAAGATCGAACCAATAAGAGTGGAAAAAAAGGTTGGTCGCAATGAACTATGTCCATGTGGAAGTGGTAAAAAATATAAAAGTTGCCACGGTAAGTAAGTTTTCAATAAAGACTTTAAAATAGGGTTACAGGGGTTAAAATTACCCCTGTTTTTTTTGTTAAAATCAAAGAAAAGCAGTACTTTAGTAAGGTTAAAAAATAAAGTATCTGAAATCAGCTATTCAGATGAAATATAACTACATAAAGTTTTTTTTCGAACGAAAAATCACATTAAAATATGATTGACCAGGAAGATAGAATCATCAAGATTAATATTGAAGATGAAATGAAATCATCATACATCGATTACTCGATGTCAGTGATAGTTTCCCGAGCATTACCGGATGTAAGGGATGGTTTTAAACCGGTACACAGACGTATACTTTTTGGTATGTCAGGGCTTGGAAATACCCATGATAAGCCTCACAAAAAGTCAGCAAGAATAGTGGGTGAAGTGTTGGGTAAATATCACCCTCACGGTGATTCTTCTGTATATTTCGCTATGGTTCGCCTTGCTCAGGAATGGAACATGCGATATCCACTTGTTGATGGACAGGGAAATATGGGAAGTGTTGATGGCGATAGCCCTGCTGCTATGCGATATACTGAAGCCAGACTAAATAAGCTGGCTGAAGAAATGTTGCGTGATATTGACAAGGAGACTGTAGATTTTCAGCTCAATTTTGATGATACTTTGTCAGAACCAACTGTTCTGCCTTCCAGAATTCCTAATCTGCTTATAAACGGATCATCCGGGATTGCTGTGGGTATGGCAACTAATATGGCTCCTCACAATCTTACTGAGTGTATTAACGGTATTATTGCATATATTGACGATAGAGAAATCGATATAAAAGGTTTGATGAAATACATCAAGGCTCCGGATTTCCCTACTGGTGCATATATATACGGTTACAAAGGTGTTGAAGATGCATTTGAAACAGGTAGAGGGAGAGTAGTTATGCGTGGAAAAGCGGAAATCGAATCCGGCAAGACGCATGATAAAATAATAATTTCAGAGATACCTTATCTTGTAAATAAGGCAGCACTTATTAAGAACATTGCTGACCTTGTTACTGTAAAAAGGATTGAAGGAATCTCTAATGTTAATGATGAGTCTGACAGACGAGGAATGCGAATAGTTGTTGACATCAAACGTGATGGAAATGCCAATATCGTATTAAACAAACTTTATAAGTTTACTGCACTAGAGTCATCTTTTAGTGTAAATAATATTGCTCTTGTAAACGGTCGTCCAGAACTTTTAAACCTCAAACAGCTGATTGTATATTTTGTAGATCATCGTCATGAAGTTGTTACACGTCGAACACAATACGAATTACGAAAAGCTGAAGAAAGAGCTCATATATTAGAAGGATTAATTATTGCATCTGATAATATTGATGAAGTAATTTCAATTATTCGTAGTTCTTCAAATCCTCAAACAGCAATACAGAGGTTAATGGAAAGGTTTGAACTTTCTGAAATTCAATCACGTGCTATTGTAGAAATGAGGCTCAGACAGTTGACAGGACTAGAACAAGACAAACTACGTGCCGAATTTGATGAAATACAAAAACTTATTGCAAGACTGAATGAAATCCTTAATAATGAGGATGTTCTAATGCAAGTGATTAAAGATGAATTAATTGAAATACGTGATAAGTATGGCAACGAACGTCGTTCTGAAATAATCTTCTCAGCCGAAGAGATGAGTATGGAGGATTTTTATGCGGATGATGAAATGATTATCACAATTTCACACTTGGGATATATCAAACGTACTCCTTTAGCTGAATTTCATACTCAAAACCGTGGAGGAGTAGGGGCTAAAGGTACAGATACTCGTGTAGAAGATTTTGTCGAGTACATATATCCGGCTACAATGCATAATTATATGCTTTTATTTACTAAAAAGGGTAAATGTTACTGGCTGCATGTTTATGAAATTCCGGAAGGAACAAAAAATTCTAAAGGCAGAGCTATTCAGAATCTTTTGAACATTGAGCCTGATGATTCTGTAACAGCTTTTGTACGCGTGGATAATCTGACTGATGAAGAATATATTAATTCGAATTATTTATTATTCTGTACAGAACAAGGTATTATTAAAAAGACATTACTTGAGGCTTATTCCCGACCAAGACAAAATGGAGTTAATGCAATAACTATAAGAGAAGATGATCAGGTAATCTCGGTTAGGTTAACAAATGGAAAGCAGCATATAATATTAGCTAATCGTAATGGTCGTGCAATCAGATTTGATGAAAATGACGTAAGGCCTATGGGACGAACTGCTACCGGTGTAAAAGGAATGACTCTTGATGACGATGGTGAGGACAAAGTAATAGGTATGATTTGTATGAAACCTCAGTCAGAGAATTCGATCCTGGTAGTTTCTGAACAGGGATACGGAAAAAGAACTAAACTGAATGATGAAGACGGAGAACCGGTTTATCGTATAACTCGCAGAGGTGGTAAGGGAGTTAAGACATTGAATATTACTGAAAAGACAGGAAAACTCGTTGCCATAAAAAGTGTGACAGAAGACAACGATTTAATGATTATTAACAAGTCGGGTATTACAATACGTATGAATATTTCCGATATTCGCATTATGGGACGTGCTACTCAGGGTGTACGTCTGATTAATTTGGAAAAGAGAAACGATCAGATTGCATCAGTATGTAAAGTAGATTCTGAAGACACAGATGATGAAAATGTAGGACTAATTAAGGATGATGAATTAGAAACATTTGAAGTTAATTATCAGGACTCAGATGAGATAATGGAAGTGGATGAGGATCAGGAAACTTTAGAAGATCAAGATGAAGACCTTGAAATATAAAGTTTAATAATCAGTATAATAATTCAATATTAAACTTTTTGATATTTATTAGTCAAACTAAAAAGTAAACTAAATTAGATAATAATTTTATTTCAAAACACAAAAAATATGAATGTAATGAGAAAAATCCTATTCCTTACCATTATTGCCTTTATTTCTGCGGGCTCATTACTCGCACAAAAATCGGCACTTAGAGACTCAAAAAGATCATTAGGGCGAGACGATTTTAATGAAGCAAGAACTCTCATTCAACAGGCAGCACAGAATCCGGAAACTGCAAATGATCCGGAAACCTGGAAAATCATGGGTGATATTGGTAATAAAGCATTTGACAACGAAAGAACTAAAGCTATGCTTGGTCAGAATGCAAACGACAAAGCCATGTATGATGGACTTATGGAATCATATGCGCCATATTTGAAAGCAGATTCACTAGGTCAAATTCCTGATGAAAAAGGACGTGTAAGAAACAAAGTACGCGGAGATATTTCATCGATACTACAAGCGAATCATCCGTTTTATATTAATGGTGGCGTTTATTACAACGATCAGGGTAATTACTCAAAAGCTGCGGATTTCTTTGAAATGTACTGGAATATTCCAACTCTTCCATTGTATGACAAGCCTGAATCAACATTTTCACTAGATAGTACTTATCAAACTATTAAATATTATGCTATCATTACAGCAATTCAGGCAGAGCAACATGAAAGAGCTTTAGCAATGCTTAAACGTGCAACTTCAGAACCTTTCATCGAAAATAGTTCTTACCAGGAGAGCGATTTGTATGAACTTATGGCTAGTGAATATATCAATCTGGGTGACTCAGCAATGTATCTGGAAACATTAAATTTAGGTGCTGAGAAGTTTCCTAAAAGTAAATATTTTATTCCAAACTTGGTAAATGTATTTATTCGTGAAGGAAATACTGAAAAAGCAATGCAATATCTGGACCAGGCGATATCTAATGACCCTTCTAATTCATGTGATTTAAATAGTGTAAAAGGCGCTTTACTGGCTGAACAAGGTGATTTTGAAGGTGCTGAATCAGAGTATAAAAAAGCTCTTGTACAAGACCCAAATTGTGAAAGAGCTCTTGAAGCTTTAGCTGTTAATTATATACTCCAGGCACAAAATATAAAAGAAGCATCTGTACAGATATCTGACAGGCAACAACAGGTAGCAAATGACGAGAAGGCAATTAAATTTTATGAAGCATCACTTGCACCACTGGAAAAATATGCAGAATTACTTAGATCAAGGGATGCAAGCGAATCAGAAAAACAATCAGCTTTGCTAAAACTAAGAAATGTTTATTATAATCTAAGCAATATGGGCATTGATAAGTCAACAGAAATGGAGGCAGTTGAAAAAGAACTGAATCTAAACTAAATCAATTCAGATTATAATCAAGAATAGAGTGGCATCGTTTATACGTTGCCACTTTTTTTGTGTTCTGAATTTTCATAATACCTATTAAACATAATAGGTATTATATTTATTTATATGATGCCAAAAAAAATAGTATCTAATGTTGTATTGATCTACTTGACTATTTAAATGAATGCTCATCTCATACATTTTTAGTACTTTTGTGTTTAAAATATTAGATATAAAAACCGATGACAAATAATCAACGATATAACAGACGTGGAGTTTCTGCATCTAAAGAAGATGTACATAATGCAATAAAAAATATCGACAAAGGATTATATCCGAAAGCATTCTGTAAAATAATTCCAGATTATCTCGCAAATAATTCCGAATACTGCAATATAATGCATGCAGATGGTGCAGGTACTAAATCTTCACTGGCATATGTTTATTGGAGGGAAACTGGTGATTTATCAGTTTGGAAAGGAATTGCGCAGGATGCTCTTATAATGAATGTTGATGATCTTTTATGCGTTGGTGCTACAGATAATATTCTTGTATCATCTACCATCGGAAGAAATAAAAATCTAATTCCCGGTGAGGTAATTTCAGCAATTATAAATGGTACAAATGAACTCTGTGAAGAACTTTCCAGCCTCGGGGTAAACCTGTTTCCCACAGGAGGTGAAACTGCAGATGTAGGTGATATTGTGCGTACTATTATAGTTGACAGTACAGTCACATGCAGAATGAAGCGTTCTGATGTTATAGATAATGCAAATATTCAAGCTGGAGATGTGATAGTTGGTTTATCTTCAACAGGTCAGGCCAACTATGAAAAAGAGTATAATGGAGGTATGGGTAGTAACGGATTAACATCAGCTCGTCATGATGTATTTGCCAATTATCTTGCTAATAAGTACCCGGAAAGTTACGACAATTCAATACCCGAAGATTTAGTTTATTCCGGGCAAATGAAATTAAGTGATAAGATAGAAAGTCTTGGGTTAGATGCAGGAAAATTAGTATTATCCCCTACCCGCACCTACTCCCCTATTATATCACTGATGTTAAGCGAATTAAGAGATGTAATACACGGTATGATTCACTGTTCAGGAGGTGCACAAACTAAGATAATGCATTTTCTTGGAGAAGGCCTTAAAGTAGTGAAAAACAACATGTTCCCTACTCCGCCACTTTTTAGTTTAATACACGAACAATCTGGAACTGAATGGGAAGAGATGTATAAGGTCTTTAATATGGGTCACCGAATGGAAATATACATACCTGAGCAATACGCCAGTCAGGTAATCGATATCTCCCGTTCTTTTAATGTTGACGCACAAATAGTAGGCTATGTAGATAAGTCTGCTTCGAGAGAGCTGATTATAGAAAGTGAACACGGTAATTTTATTTATTCATAACATGTCAGACAATTCATTGCTTGATAAATTAGAGCATCTTGTAGTCAGATTCAGAGAAGTAGGTACTTTGATTACTGACCCGCAAGTGATTTCCGATATGGATCGGTATGTCAAACTTAATAAAGAATATAGTGACTTACAGAAGATTGTTGAAGTCAGAAATGAGTACAAGAACGCCCTGGACAGTATAGCTGAAGCAAAGAGTATACTTGAAAACGAATCTGACTCAGATTTAAAACAGCTTGCAAATGAAGAATTATCATTAAACAGCGAAAAGCTTCCAGGACTTGAAGAAAAGATAAAGATTTTGTTAATCCCATCAGATCCTGAAGATTCCAAGAATGTTGTAATGGAAATACGAGCTGGTACAGGTGGTGATGAAGCCTCAATATTTGCTGGCGATTTATTTAAAATGTATTCAAAATACTGCGAAACAAAAGGATGGAAGACTGAGGTTACAAGTTTAACAGAAGGAACTTCCGGAGGTTACAAAGAAATTATTTTCACTGTTTCAGGAGTTGATGTATATGGTACTTTAAAATATGAATCAGGTGTTCATAGAGTACAGCGTGTTCCACAAACTGAAACGCAAGGACGAGTACACACCTCTGCTGCAACAGTAGCTGTACTACCCGAAGCTGAGGAGTTTGACATTGAAATAAATCCCGCAGATATCGATTTCCATACAGCTCGTTCAAGTGGGGCTGGTGGACAAAATGTGAATAAAGTGGAAACAAAAGTGCAACTAACTCATAAGCCTTCCGGAATAGTTGTAGTATGTCAGCAAGCCCGTTCACAGCTTCAAAACAGGGAGATAGCAATGCAGATGCTTCGTACAAAATTATACGATATTGAATTAACAAAACGTCAGGGAGATATAGCTTCACGTCGAAAGACAATGGTATCAACCGGCGACCGCTCGGCCAAAATTAGAACATATAATTATCCGCAGGGACGTATTACAGATCACCGTATAAACTTTACCATATATAACCTTTCAGCTTTTATGGATGGAGAAATTCAGGATGTTATTGATAATCTAATGGTAACTGAAAATGCGGAAAGGATGAAAGAGGCAAATCTATAAGTAAGTATTAATAGAGGTAATAAATAGAGAAAATGACAAAACAAGATATTTTTGAACAGATACAAAAAAAACAATCCTTCCTGTGTGTGGGTCTTGATACTGATTTAAAAAAAATACCACAGCATCTGCTTGATGAAGAAGATCCTATTTACTCTTTCAACAGATCAATAATTGATGCTACTGCCCCCTACTGCGTAGCTTTTAAACCCAATTTAGCATTTTATGAAAGTGAGGGACTTAAAGGGTGGTTGGCATTTAGTAAGACCGTTGCTTACATTCGTCAGCGTTACCCTGAACAGTTAATTATCGCTGATGCAAAAAGAGGAGATATTGGAAATACAAGTGAGATGTATGCAGCATCTTTTTTTGATGAACTGGATCTAGATGCTGTTACAGTGGCTCCTTATATGGGTGAGGACAGTGTAAAGCCATTCTTGGGATATCCCGAAAAATGGGTAATATTACTTGCTCTGACTAGTAACCGGGGATCACATGATTTTCAGTTTACTAAGGATGAAAATGGTGAGCGACTTTTTGAAAAAGTTCTGAAAGTTTCAAAAAAATGGGCTACAGATGAACAAATGATGTTTGTAGTTGGTGCAACCCAAGGCAAGTTATTTGAAGATGTTCGAAAAATAGTGCCAGAACATTTTCTTTTAGTTCCAGGAGTTGGTGCACAAGGAGGTTCATTAGAAGAAGTTTGTCGTTATGGAATGAATAAGCAATGCGGTCTTCTGGTAAATTCTTCGAGAGGAATAATCTATGCAGACAGTAGTGAAAATTTTGCTCAAAATGCTAATAAAGAAGCTCGAAAGCTACAGCTCGAAATGAAAGTACTATTAGATAAATATCTTTAATAAAAAGAAACTTTTAGTTACAGATAAACATTTTTCAGATAGTTATAGTTATATGTGGTATACCCCATATAAATTGTTTTTATGAAAAAAAATATATCAAAAAATCATGTTAATGAAAAAACTGTTCGTATAGTTGCTGTACAAGTTGTTTTATTTACATTATTGCTGCTAATAACTAACTGGAAAATAATAGCTCTTTTTTTAGTTATTGATTTTGCATTGCGAGCATTTACAAGAATTCCTTCATTATTCGCATTAAATGCAAAAGGCATCTCAAAAACATTCGACTTAAAGCCTAAACCAATTTTCGCTCCACCTAAAAGATTTGCAGCTGCACTAGGATTACTGTTTTCATTAGCAATAGTAATCTTTCAGTATCTTGATCTTACAATAGGTGTATATGTTGCAGGAAGTATTTTGCTGTTATGCGCTGCATTAGAGGCTTTTCTTAATATATGCCTTGGCTGTTACGTTTTTAACTTGATTATTGTGCCATTCACAAAAACCAGAGGTATTTAATAAAAATGAAACGCAAAATTATAAATGACCCTGTATTTGGATTTATAAATATCCCTGATGATTTTATTTACAACATAATAGAGCACCCTTATTTACAAAGACTTAACCGAATAAAACAATTGGGTCTTGCTGCTTTTGTTTATCCGGGTGCCCAGCATACCAGATTTCACCATTCAATTGGGGCAATGTTCTTGATGGACGAAGCTCTTAGAACACTAAAAGATAAAGGACATGATATTACAGCAGATGAGTGGGATAGCTCATTAGCTGCAATTTTAATGCATGATCTAGGTCACGGTCCATTTTCACACGTACTGGAGCATACTCTGGTCACTGATATTCATCACGAAACTATTTCATATTTAATGATGGAGCAGATGAATATTGAGAGTAAAGGAAAACTGCAAATGGCTATAGATATTTTTACTGACAATTATCAGAAGAGATTTCTCCATCAGTTGGTAAGTGGTCAACTTGATGTTGACAGACTTGATTATCTTCGAAGAGATAGCTTTTTCACAGGTGTTGTGGAGGGTAATATTGGTTCAGCACGTATAATTAAAATGCTTGATGTAAAAGACGACCGAATAGTAGTTGAATCCAAGGGTATTAACTCAATAGAAAATTTTCTGATGTCAAGACGTCTTATGTATTGGCAGGTATACCTCCATAAAACAGCAATGGCAGCCGAAAAAATGCTTATAAACACATTAAAAAGAGCCCGGGAGCTTTCTATTAATGGCGAAGAATTGTTTGCCTCACCGGCACTTTCTTATTTTTTATCAAGAAACACTGTTTTAGATGATTTTGAAAATAATGGTGAAGGATTACGTAACTTTATAGAACTTGACGATAATGATATCTGGTCTGCTTTGAAAGTTTGGACCAATCATAACGATACTGTTCTTTCAATCCTAAGTAAAGGAATGATTAACCGTAAGCTCTTCAAAATAGAGATTACAGAAGATAAAGTAGATGAAAGAAGAAAGGATTTAATCTTAGATAAATTCATGAAAAAATATAGCCTGTCTTCTCATGAAGCATCATACTTTATAAGTTCAGATATCATAACAACTGACATGTACAATGAGAAAGACGATAGTATTGACATACTGTATAAAGATGGAACAATAAAAGATATCTCAAAAGCATCAGATATGTTGAATATTGAACTACTCTCAAAAAAAGTAGTGAAGCACTATTTAGCGTTTTTAAGAGATGAATAAATCTATATAATGATTCAGTAGTCTAAGATAATCAACGATAAATCAGTGTTTATCATCCTGAGCAGTTGGCACGAAAAACCACACTACTACTGCACCAACTAAGCCTAAAGACAAAATTACCATTCTTAATGGAATATCTTTTATTACTATAAAAGATGAAAATAGAACCATTGATGTCATAAATATTAAAATACCTATTTTACCTTTTTTCGTAACACCCTTGCGTCTATGATAATTTCTTATCCGAGGACCAAGTATTTTATTGTTTAACAGCCAGTTATAAAGTTTATCTGAACTCTTTGCATACAAAAATGCAGATAACAAAGCAAAGGGCGTTGTAGGAAGTCCTGGTACAATAATACCAATAATTGCCAGAGCCAATGATAATGTTCCTCCAATTATATAAAGGCTTCTTATAATATGGTTCTTTTTTATCTGTGATTCTAATTTATTATCCTGAACAGCAACACTTACTTCAAATGCGGTAGGTTTATTTTTATTTTTATTTTTCTCCATTATGCAACTGTGAAGTTTATCATGCAAAGATAGCCAAATATTCAAATATACCAATTCTGCTATCATGAGCTGAAATATTATTTGGGAGCTTCATAGATATCTATTATCTTTGTATAATTGTTAAGGTTATAAAAACTCCATTAAAGCTTATGGATACAACACAAAAAAATAAAAAAACCCGTTTACTTTTCGTTTGTCTTGGAAATATATGTCGATCTCCGGCTGCTGAAGGTATTATGCAAACATTAGTAGATAAAAACGGACTTCAGGATATTATAGAAGTTGATTCTGCAGGAACGTCGGGATGGCATGAAGGTGATTTACCTGATGAACGTATGCGTGCTCACGGAGAAAGAAGGGGATACGATTTTAGCAGCCTCGCCAGGAAATTCAGTAAGTCTGATTTTGAAAACTTTGACTACATAATTGTAATGGATAATAACAATTATAACAATGTAAAGTCAATGGCAATTAATAAAGAGCAAGAAGAAAAGATAAAAAAGATGACTGAATTCTCGATTCAATTTAAACACCACAATGAAATTCCTGATCCATATTATGGCGGATCAACCGGGTTTGAGCTTGTTCTCGATTTATTGGAAGATGCTTGTGAAGGTTTGATGCATAAAATAATAAAGTCTTGAAATTATTTCTTACTTTATTAAGAAAATAGTATAAAAAACGGTTGAAATAATTGAATATCAACCGTTTTTTATTTTATAGCCGTAAGTTATCAGTAACTTATTCTAGGTTCAAGTTTTCCTGCAGAGGCAATCATTTCCTCAATTTGACTTAAAGAAGGCAGGCGACCAACTAATTTTTTAGTTTCGTTTACTTCTTGTATTTTAGCATACAGATTTTCAGCATTACGATTACGTAGTTCTTTCACTGTGTCCACACCGGCTTCTTCAAGCAACTCTGAGAATTGAGGTCCAATGCCATCTATTCTAAATAGATCTGCATGATTTGTCCACGTTAGAATATTTTTCTCATCGATACCAGTCTCTTTAGCCATCGCAACTCTACCTGACTTGTTAGCGCATTTTTCGAGTAAATCATCTACTGTTATTACTCCTGCAGCTCTCAGTTTAGCACCGTAAACAGGTCCTACTCCTTCGATTTCTTCAATTTTATAAGCCATACTTTTTTTTATAAATAGTGATTATTAATTAAGTATTTAATTTTTTTTCAAATATAAAAAAATAACTATATAAAAAGATTTAAATCAGAAATTATTGCTTAGATGTGGAAAAAATACATATGAGTATTAAACCACGTAAAGTGAGCTGATTGATTCGTTGTTACATACTCTCATAATAGCGTCTGCAAACATATCAGCAACCGAAAGTATTTTTACTTTTTCTGATTTCTTAGAGTATGGAATACTATCTGTAAATATTAATTCTGTTAGTGCTGATTGATCTACTCTTGTAGAAGCAGGGTCAGACATTACAGCATGACTTGCAATTGCCCTTACAGAATTAGCTCCTTGTTCCATTATCAGGTCAGATGCTTTTGTAATAGT
>JAQUIZ010000238.1 GCA_028683355.1 Fermentimonas sp. | reverse complement strand
AAACTTCTCCTTATCGGTCTGCGTCCTATCAATAATATTGTGGATATTACCAATTTCATTCTTTATGAAACAGGGCATCCGATGCATGCATTTGATGCTGCATACATAAAAGGTGACGAGGTGGTTGTGCGTACACTTCCCGAAAAGACCAAATTTACAACTCTTGATGAGCAGGAGCGTGAATTGAGCGATAAAGATCTGATGATATGCAATTCCGAAGAGGGAATGTGTATTGCAGGTGTTTTCGGAGGGATGGACTCAGGAGTTACAGAAAAAACAACAGATGTTTTCCTGGAGTCGGCCTATTTTCATCCTACCTGGGTTAGAAAAACAGCCCGCAGACATGGTTTAAATACCGATTCATCATTCCGCTTTGAACGTGGAGCAGATCCCAATAACACTGTTTATGTTCTTAAAAGAGCAGCTATGCTGATTAAAGAGCTTGCAGGCGGCGAGATTTCAGGAGATATTAGGGATGTTTATCCTGTTGAGATAGAAAGGCCAACTGTAGTTCTATCATACGATAAAACTAATAAGCTTATTGGCAAAGAGATACCACAAGAAGAGATTAAGAGTATTCTGAATAGTCTAGATATTGAGATTGAGACAGAATCGGAAACTGAACTTACTCTGCGTATCCCGACATACAGGGTTGATGTTACCCGTGATGTTGATGTTATAGAGGATATTCTTCGTATTTATGGTTATAATAACGTAGAGATCAGCCACTCACTGAAGGCTAATCTTTCGTACCAGACTCCTACCGACAGGAAACAAAAGCTGCAGACTCTTATATCGGAGCAACTTACGGCTAACGGTTTCGGTGAGATCATGAATAACTCTCTCACTAAAAAGAGTTATTATGAGAAGCTGGAAACTTACCCGCTCAAAAATTGCGTTACTCTGGTGAATCCGTTGAGCGGCGATCTTAGCGTTATGCGTCAGTCGCTTTTATTCGGGGGACTTGAAAGCATTGTATATAACAGAAACCGTAAGCATGGTGATCTTAGATTCTATGAGTTCGGCAATTGCTACTTCTTTGATGCTGACAAGAAAAAGGAGAATGAGATACTTGCTGAGTATTCAGAATCTACTTATTTAGGATTGTGGATAAGCGGAAAACGCACACATAAAAACTGGGCAGCACCTGAAGAGCAAAGCTCTGTGTTTGAAATGAAAGCGCATATTGAGAACATAATGACCAGGATTGGAATTGGTCACGACCGCCTTGTTTACACTCCTCTGCAAAATGATCTGTTCTCTGCTGCAATGACAATAGGTACCAATAACCGCACATTCGGATATTTTGGAGTAGTTTCAAAAGCAATCAGGAAGTCATTCGACATCGAGACTGATGTTTTCTTTGCCGAGATGAACTGGGATCTGTTGATGAAGGAGTCGGAAAAACAGACTGTACAGTTTTCCGAGATTTCTAAATTCCCTGCAGTAAGTCGTGACCTTGCTCTGTTGATAGACAAGAACGTCACCTTCGCAGAGATTGAGCAGGTTGCACTTAAATCAGAAAGAAAATTGCTGAAGAAAGTTGTTCTTTTTGATGTTTACGAAGGAAAGAATCTGCCGGAAGGGAAAAAATCGTATGCTGTAAACTTCCTGATTCAGGACGAAGATAAGACACTTACCGACAAGCAGATTGATAAGGTAATGAGTAAGATTCAGCAAAACCTTCAGAAAGAACTGGGGGCACAATTAAGATAATTAGATAAACAGGGACACAATATATAATATTATGGGAAGAGCATTTGAATATCGCAAAGCAAGAAAAATGAAGAGATGGGGCAATATGGCCCGTGTTTTCACAAAGTTGGGCAGAGAAATAACTATTGCTGTTACAGAAGGCGGTCCCGAGCCCGATGCAAACCCCCGTTTAAGGGTACTTATCCAGCAGGCGAAAAAAGAAAACATGCCTAAGGATAATGTTGAGCGTGCAATTAAAAAGGCAACCGACAAGGACTTCTCCAACTACAAGGAGATGGTTTACGAGGGTTATGGTCCTTATGGTATTGCTATTGTTGTGGAGACAGCTACTGACAACCCTACACGCACTGTTGCCAACGTACGCAGTTATTTCAACAAACATGGCGGTTCACTTGGAACTTCAGGCAGTCTGGAGTTTATGTTCGACCATAAATGTGTTTTCAAAATAGCACCAAAAGAGGGTGTTGATCTTGAGGATCTGGAATTGGAACTTATCGATTTTGGTGTTGATGAAGTAGTTAATGAAGAGGAAGATATACTTCTTTACGGCGACTTCACATCATACTCTGAAATTCAAAAATATCTGGAAGAGAACGGCTTCGAGATCTTCTCTGCTGAATTTGAGCGTATCCCTAAAGACACCAAAGATCTGGAAGCAGATCAGCGTGAGCAGATCGAGAAACTACTTGAGAAGTTTGAAGATGACGAAGATGTTCAGAATGTCTTCCACAACATGTCGGAAGTAGAGGAATAGAAAGAATGCACTTACTTCCGGAGATCATAATACTTCTCCAGAGCTTCTTTTGCAGCAGCAAAGGAGCTTTTTCTTGAATGCAGTAAGTCATCCTCAAGCTTTATTAAAAGAGCAGCAATTTCAGGATTATTAAAGAAGCTGTTACGCAGATCTTCATTGATGGTTTCGAACATCCTGTACTTTGCCTGCTCATTTCTTTTTTGGTAGAAGAATCCATTATCCTTAACAAAGCTGATATAACGGTCGATCATATCCCAGATCTCTTCAATTCCCAGGTTGTAATAACCTGAGTATGTGAGCACTTCGGGAGACCAACCCGAATCGGGTAAAGGAAAAAGGTGAAGGGCATTCTGCAGTTGCCGCTTTGCTATTTTTGCTTTTCCTATGTTATCACCGTCAGCCTTATTAATCACTATCCCGTCGGCCATCTCCATAATTCCTCTTTTTATTCCCTGCAGCTCATCACCTGTACCCGAAAGCTGAATTAACAAGAAGAAGTCCACCATCGAGTGTACGGCAATTTCCGACTGCCCCACTCCCACTGT
>JAQUIZ010000237.1 GCA_028683355.1 Fermentimonas sp. | reverse complement strand
GGCGGACACCTTAGAAAACATTTGATTAAGAATATCATTCAACATTACGAAACACTTAAACAGTTCCAAAACAGACAGAGTGAGTACGAAGAGTATTTAGAATGGTTTAAAACATTACCACTTTACTACGAGACCGACAAATTTAAAGCTGTTCACGCTTGCTGGGACAATAATAATATTGAATATTTAAGAAAAACTCTTGTGAACGACCGGCTTACCGATGATCTTATTTATCAAAGTGTTGAGAAAGGAACAGAATTAAATATAGCAATAGAGCAGACTCTGAAAGGCAAAGAGATGAAAATGCCTGATGGTTTTATCTTTACCGACAAAGACGGTACAATAAGAACAGAGATAAGGATTAAGTGGTGGGAAGATCCTGCATTAATGACTTACAAATCTATTAGTGTTTTACCAATTGACAATTTACCTCAACAACCAATCGAATTATCTGAATTAAAGTCTATTGACTTTTATCGTGACAGTGACAAAAGTGTATTTTTTGGACACTATTGGCTTAAAGGGAGGCCCTCTGTTTATAAAGATAACATCTGTTGCTTAGATTATAGCGTTGCAAAAGGGGGAAAGCTTGTTGCATACAGTCTGAATGGAGAATCTATTTTAGAGAATAAAAACTTTACCTATGTTTGAAATATCATTCAACCCTTTTAGTATTTTTACCTAAACTCTACAATCATGCAATCAAAAAAAACTATATCAATAATAAAATTCGGTGCCTGGGGAGCAGTTTTAACTACCGCTATTTCTTGCTCTCCTTCTCAACAGATTAAGACTGAAAGAGAGGATTTGCCTAACATTATTCTAATCCATCTGGATGATATGGGATATGGACTGGATAAAAACACGCTGGTGATTTTTACTTCGGATAACGGTCCATGGATCAATTACGGCAACCACGCTGGAAGCACCGGCAGTCTTCGTGAAGGAAAAGGAACAGCCTTCAAGCAGTCCGTCATGGCAATTGGAAGCTGGTATTCCCTCATCCGGGAAGAACGTATGAAGGATTCCAACCTGGAATCGATGGCATGCCGGGAGAAGTGAACGAGCAGCACCAACACGGGGGAGGACTATACGACTTACGCCGTGATCCCGGTGAACGGTACAACGTTAGTGAGTCTCACCCTGAAATAGTGGAAAAGCTTGAACAGATCGCCAATGTGGCACGCGAAGATTTAGGTGATGACCTCAAAGGAATGGCAGGAAAAAACAGAAGAGCCAGTAAATCTTCATTCGTATAGTTAGGGTGGCATAATTTTTAATTTATCGTAACGGCTGTTACCGTAACGGCTATTACGTTAGCGCAAATGTATGAATGATTTATTAAGTAGTCCAATTTTGTTGTAAATCAACATAAATATACTTGCTGTGGTAAATTGTGGCACTCGAATTAAAATATTGGTACACTACAAATCAGGACTTTCATAATATCATATAAATTTGTAAAATTGTAGTATAAAACGAGATACAATAAATTACCTGATATCAACAAACATAAAACGATAAAAACATGAAAAAAGGAGTATTGATTTGCCTGATTTTATCATTAATGATAAATTTATCTGCACAGAACAATGAGTCAATCGTGCTAAACCCACCCAGCAAAGACAGGGGAAAAACTGTAATTGATGCTATGTGGAACAGAGCATCGCCAAGAGAATTTGATACAAAGAAGATATCACATCAGGATTTGTCAGATTTACTATGGGCTGCAAATGGTATTAATCGTCCGGAGGAAGGAAAGAGAACTGCACCCTCAGCAATGAACGCACAAGATGTTGATGTATTTGTATTTAATGAAACAGGCGTTTACATTTATAATGCACAAAAGCATAGTCTTGATTTAGTTGTTAAAGGTGATCACAGGAAGATATTCTCAGGTCCGCAAGATGATTCTTACCCACCATTATTATTGCTGTTAGTTTCTGACATATCCCGTTTCAGAGTTGGAGATGATGCCCTTAAGTTAGAATGGGCAGCAATAGATACCGGGATTGTTGCGCAAAATATATTACTGTTCTGCACATCAATAGACATGGTGGGTCGCCCCCGCGCATTCATGAATAAAGAATCAATTAAGGAGTTGTTAAGCTTAAATGAAAAACAATATCCGATTCTAAATATTCCGGTAGCATATAAGAAAGATTAATCCGGAGAGATATTTCATGGATGATAAATTATTATTCAAATTTGAATTATCAACAGCAAACCCAAGAAAGCTAATCATTCACTTTCTTGGGTTTGCAATCATTCTACAAAACTCTTTTTTCAGGAATCCTTCTACTCCTGTTTATCGCTTTAAAACCTTTCAATTCTTCTTGATCAATCTAACCGACATAAAGTAGTTAGGATCATTATAGCCAACATGATTTTCTAACTTCTCAACTGCATATCCGCTGTCGTTCACTTTCATATGGTAGCCATCGTTTGTCCAGTACATATTCTCTGTTCCGGCACCATTAACTCTTACATCCATATTGATCGTGCCATGAAAGTTTGAAATGATTAACCAACCATCTTTATCTGTTGTAGGAGCTTCAAAACCTAACGGACTATGGCCGGGACTGCCCGGATTACTGCGTACCGATAGTCCCGGGTTTAAATTATATTTGGTGAGCATAGCCTGAATTTCCTTATAGTGTATAGATGAAGGAACTGCCCAGCCGGAGGGTGCAAAGCCTTTATCAGTCACAACAGAACGTTTGTACCATAAACTTGTACCGTAGTTACAAGCTTGTGTATTGAATTGGAAATTGCCATAATAGCCATACAAGTCTTTATACAGTTGTAAATTTTCTTTCCAGACCATTGAATTCCCATTCCCAAATTTGTTTGATTTATAATCCTCTCTGGTCCATATATCCCCAAATATTTTCACCAAAGGATAGTTGTAATACGACTTACTGTAGTGAACAGCATTAAGGTATGAATCATGATTTGTTGTTTCCTTAGGTGTCTGATCTTCATTTAACTTGGTTCTTGCTGTTGCTCCTCCAATATAAAT
>JAQUIZ010000236.1 GCA_028683355.1 Fermentimonas sp. | reverse complement strand
ATCAGATAGCGCTTGCCCATATCAGACCCATCCACATCCGCCAAAAGCTTATGCACCAGATCAAGCTGATGATAGCGGGGGAAGATCAGCATACGCTTCTTTTTGCCCCTACTATCTTTTTCTTCCACCAGTTGCGCATAGTTTTCAAGGATATCGGAGAGCCCTTCCTTGCATAAGATCTCTTTCCAAAGATAGTCCGTGGCAATGCCCTTGGGATTCGGGGGATTGCCCGCGCCATCCTTGTAGCCTTTATTGAAAGGCAAAAACCACGAGGCATTGCCTTTCAGATGAGTACACATCTTTACTTCGTGATCATCAACGGCAAAGTGCACCAGACAGCGCCCAAAGGCAAAAAGCGGTTCCTTGGGGTCACGGTCTCTTTTGTATTGCTGCACCGCGTCATGCACTGTCTGCTTGGTGAGCTTGTTTTTCAGTTCAAAAGTAGCAATGGGCAAACCATTAATGAAGATAGCCAGATCAAGTGCCAAAGCAGTTTCTTCTCTGCTGTAACGCAACTGCCTGGTAACGCTGAAGATATTCGATTCGTGTAATGCCTTGGCTTTTGAGTTTTCTCCTGATGCTCTGCTATAGTAAAGCTCTATGCTATGGGGTCCGTGTTTGATGCCAGATCGCAACACATCCACAATCCCCCGTTTGGCAATCTCGCTGTAGAGCCTGTGCAGGAATTGCACGCGTTTGGGCCCTGGCACAGTTATATCCAATTGGCCAAACACCTCCGGCTGTGTCTGCTCCAAAAAGCACAACAGCAAAGTCAGATCAAGCACATACTCCCGGTCAAAATCATGCGGATCGCCCCTAAGATAATGCGCTTCCTCCACAAGGGATTCTACGATCAGGCTTTCCAAGCCGTATTCACTGGTATCAGTCGGCATTGGCTGCCTCCTCTAAGATGTCGTCTATGATTCCATCCTCAATATCTTCCGGTTCTTCCTCAAAGTCTGGTATCTCGATACTCCGCACATCAAGCTTGCCCGTTACTACGTCGGAGATCAATGTGGTTCTGAATTCAAGAATTAGTGAAATCTCCGCGTTTATTGTTTGTATATGATGATCTATCTTCTTCAATAACTGGTCAATATACGTGACAATTATATGCTGTATCTCTGTGGTAGGCGTGAGGATTAACAATCCCCCCAATTCGCCTGAATTCAAGTGAGGTTGGGCTGCTCTTGATTTCAATAAATAAAGTTGATCTTGAAGTAAATAGTTGCTTAGAAGTACATAAGCTATAAACTGAGGACATGATTCATAAACACTCACCACCATATCATAACCTGCAACTGCTCCGACGTATTTATCTGGTATAATTGCTGAGTCTCCTGTTAGAGCACCACTTCTCACCACAATTATCTCGTCTTTCTTGAGAAAAGCATCTCGTGATAATGGAACATCCGCTGAATCCACTAATAGAAGATCATTTGCTACTATATTCCCAGATTTGACATTAGTTGCCCTAATCAGTGGAAGGCCGGTTTCTTTTTCTTTTGGCGGTTGACCCAGTCCATATCTAATGCTACTTATCCGCTTAAGCCTATTGACTTCCCACTCTTCTGGTATCATCCCCATCCAATCAATTCCACTGTCTTTGTATTTGGGATAGGTCTTTCCGGTGCGGACATCGATCTTGCCTGTCACCGCATCATTGATGACCACTTGCTTCAGCTCCTTGAGCAGTTCGATCTGTTTCTTCTTGATGCGGATATATTTATTGATCAGATGGTTTTTGTAATCGAGATAATGGGCTATTTGCTCTTGTTCCTCATAGGGAGGAAGAATACAGTTTATCAACCGAAAGTGTTCAGGTCTCAGACTCCATTGATCGGACGTTATGCCGTATGACCACTTTTCGAATACTTTAATCATGCTTGCTGATCGAAACAGGTAGTGATAGTAATCAGGGCATATATTCACCTTCGGTTTGTGAATGATGTAGGCAGGACTTACAATCCCTCTAAACTTTGACACACCAATGGCTCCCTGCCAAGCTCGCATTTTGTTGTAAGCAATATCATTAGGCTCTACTAGCTTATACTTGCTCTTGTCTAAATTTGAGGAGTCTTTCTTGCTCGAACTGTTTAATAGCTCCTCTTGAGTTATTATTCCCTTTGAGATAGTTACTGAGAGCAGTTTCTCATTATCCCGATTGGTGATATTGCTTTCAACGAATAGTGCTCTGTTGGGCTTTACCAGCCAGTGTTTAGGTATTGATTCAATCCAATCCAAACCGACATCCATGTAATCGGGATAAGCTTTGAAGCTCATTTTATCAGATCCCCAATAATTTCAGATAGAAGACCATCCCCCTCTTTTTCCAAAGCTTCAATATCTGCCACAATCTCTTTTATCGTCCGCAGGGGGATTGGCTTATAGAAATACTTGTTAAAGCTGATCTCGTAGCCGATCTTGGTCTTACTATCATCAACCCATGCATCAGGAGCATAAGGCAGCACTTCTGTTCTGATAAAAGCTTCTATTCCGCCTTGATGAAGCAAGGGAACCTGCTCAGTATCTCTCAAATCAGGATCAGGCTCATATTCCACAACTCTATTTTTCCCTTTGATCTCTTGCGCAAAGAGTCCTTTCAGCGGCTCTGACTCGGCGTGGCTGCCATGTATCTTTTTGATTACCGGAGCCCCGTCAGAGCTGATCTTGCCTGTGTCTTTCAGAGCTTTGATCTCAGCAGCCTTGTATGCTGTCTCCGGATCAATATCCTTTGCTCTCAAGGGACGCTCCACCGTGACCTTGTAATAGCCAAAGGATGCATTGGGGAAGATTTTAGATTCCTCGGTCTCTTCGAAGCGGGTAAAGACGTTTACAATCTTTCTGATGTGATCTTCGGTTAGCTCACAGTTTCTGTCACCAAGGTTTTTTCTCAACGGTGTGAACCACTTATTGGCATCAATCAGTTGGATTTTCCCTTTACGGCGCTCTTCTTTGCGGTTGGATAGAATCCAGATATAAGTGCTGATGCCGGTATTGTAAAAGATGTTGTCGGGTAGCTGGATGA
>JAQUIZ010000086.1 GCA_028683355.1 Fermentimonas sp. | reverse complement strand
TTTATTTTCTTCACTCTCAACCTCAATTTCTGCTTTATGCTTATCTGCCATCTCTTTCACTATTGAGAGTCCTATACCGGTACTTGGTTTGCTTTTATCCTCATTAAAGGATTCAAATCTTTTGAACAATCTATTCTGTTTGTCTTTGGAAATTCCTGTACCGGTATCTGATACCTGCAAAGCAATATCTCCGTTTTTATTATAAACCGAAACATGAATCGATTTATTGGTAGGGGTGTATTTGAATGCATTGGAAATCAGGTTTACAACAATTTTCTCAACAGCTTCCGCATCTAACCATAAAATCTGACTTCCAACTCTGTTCTCAAAATTATAATCTATCATTTTTAATTCTGCCACCCTGATATAATTTGAATAGAGATTTTCAACAAAAGCTCCAATCTCAATTTTATTAACGGTAATCGGCGTTTGCTCTAATTTCTGAAAATCGAGTATTTGATTTACCATATTAAGCAGCCTGTTGGTGTTTTTTGATACCAGTTTGAGCTGATTCTTCACATTTTCTGATGTAGATATACTCTGCAAGAGATTCTCTATTGGAGAAACAATCATAGTAAGCGGTGTACGTATCTCATGGGAAATATTTGTGAAAAAACGTGTTTTTATTTCCGACTCATGCTTTTCAAGCACAATCTTATTACGCATCTTGTAGAAGGTGAGAAGTATTTTTATAATAATAAAAATAATCAAAAGCGAAAGCAGTACATAAATCATATATGCCCAGCCTGTTGCCCAGAAAGGGGGCATTATTTCTATTGGCAAGACACGTTCGTTGTCTGCCCATACACCATCGCTATTAGTAGATTTAACTCTAAACAAATACTTACCTTTAGATAGATTTGTATAATTAGCTATACGTTGATTTCCGGAATAGATCCACTCTTTATCGAATCCATCCAATTTATATGCATAAAAAATGTTTTTGGGATTAGTATAATCCAACGCGGCAAATTCGATGCTGAAAAAATTCTGGTCGTGACTCAATGTCAATTTTTCGACCATATGAATGTTCTTTTTTAACGGCCCATCCTCGGATATTGGAACAGTACGGTTAAACAGCTTTAACTCTACTAATGCGAGATTCGGATTAAAAGTATTATTCTTCACACTGTCCGGGTTAAATAGGAACATTCCATGTGTGTATCCTAAAAGTATTCTTCCATCACTCAACCAACATCTGGAGTTTTCAGAGAAATTATATCTTTTCATCAGACGTTTAATTTCACTAAAATTCTCGAAAGTCTTATTTTCAACATTGAATTTTGTAAGTCCCCCCTCGCTGCTTATCCACAAGTCACCATTCGCATCTTCCTGAATTGAAAGTATAATATCAGACGGTAATCCGTCTGATATACAATAGGTCTTAAAAGTAAATTTACATTCATCTTTATCATTTGCCACAATTTTACTGAGTCCTCCACCAAAAGTTCCGACATATGTATCGCCCGATTTTGTTGTACATATATCCATAATATCATTAGCTCCAACAGAATTTTCATTATTATTCCTCGTGTAGACATTGAATTTAATTTCTTCAGGTGACTTAAAATTGGTGTTGAAAGTTATAAATCCAAGCGTAGTGCCTGCAAGAATATTTCCATGTTTATCTTCAGAAATTACTCTTACACGTTCTCCATGATTGATTGGATATCCAGACAGTTGATTGTTATTGTTGATGATTTTTTCATTATCGCTGTTACGGGGTATCAAGTTTAGCCCGCCACCATAAGTACCTATCCAGATATTGCCTTTCTTATCTTCAAATATTGCATATACATTATTATCACTCAGCGAGTAAATGTTAAAGGGAATATGTTTTAAATGCACAATATCAAAGTTCTTTCCACCATTTTTTCTGATTAACTTGTATACTCCTTCACCTTTAGTTCCTATCCACATATTTTTTTCAGAATCCTCAGTAATACAGTATGCTATCCCATTTAAAGGAGTTCCATCACCAACAAAACCTTTATTATTAAGAATGCCTATCTCCTTCATTTCTGCATTCATTATATGAATTTTCCCATCTTTTGTTGCCACCCAGATATACCCTTCTGAATCTTCAAAAATAGGACGGACTTCGTTGTTTATAGTTGAGTTTACATTTCTATTAAGAAGTATTGAACGGAATTGAGAATCATCATAAAAAATAACCTTTTCGAGTCCGTGCGAACGGGTACACATCCATAAATTACCCTGTCTGTCAGAGTAAGCAGAATGCATCATATTTGAAAACATCCAGTTATTAGAAAATGGATCGTTATAAAAAGGCACAAGCGTATCCGTAACTTTGTCATAAACTGAGAAACCACCTCCTCTGGGATGTACCCATAAGCGATTCTCAACATCTTCAAAAATAAAGAAATTGGGGAGAAAAACATTTGACTCCCTGCTTTCTATAAAGGGCGTAAAATGTGAATATTTAAGGGTGTAAGGATTAAATTTGGAAACCCCCAAATGATTTGTTTCAAACCAAATATTTTTTGAGCTATCCACATAAACAGTAACAATTTCATCGTAATTCATCTCCTTAACTGTCCTGCTATTATATAAATCCATACTACCGTCGTGTGTATTATATATTGCAAAACCGTTAAACTTAGAAACAACCAGTATCTTCTCCGAAGATATCTCTTTTATTGAGATAATATCTGAAGCTAATTCTGTTTTAAGCTCATGAAATGTTTGTCTGTTCTTGTTATATATCCAGATAGATCCTTCAGCCGAACCGAACCAGATCTCGCCACTTAGTTCCATTACAGTAAAAAAAGGCAATGTGTTTTTTAAACCTGCTCCCGATGCCTGATGAAAAAACATAACAGGTGAAGTGGCGCCGGGTGATAATAAGTTAAGTCCGCCATCTGTAAGAATCCAGCTGTTATTTTCTGCATCTTCATGAACAAAATAGACTTTATTATTAGTTAAATTATTGATAGATGCATTGAATACTTCCGAATTAAAAAGTGAATCTTTAACTGCAATACATCCATCTTCTTCTGACAATAACCACACTATGCCACTTGGTTTAGGGGTTATTTGTGTTGCAGAGAACAGATTATCACTGAATCCGAATATTGAGTTTGTGCCTGAAAATGTTTCGGTTTCTGTATTGAACTTGAACGCAAGATTGTCGTATGTTAATGCCCAAATATTATTATAGTTATCTTGGTAAATATAATCTATTCTACTGCTTCTGGATTCTACGTCATTCCACTTAGGCAGATGATAGGTTGTAAAAGTATGACCATCAAATTTGCTAAGTCCATCCCATGTGCTGAACCACATAAAACCGTCTTTATCCTGAAGAATATCGGTAATGGTATGTTGTGGCAGCCCGTCATCAGCTCCGTAGTGTTCAAAATATGCTTTGGGCTGAGAATGTACTACATCGATTTTGAAGGACAACAGAAGAGTTAGAGAAAGTAATATTTTTAAAGTTAGTTGCATCTATTTATAAAAAAAGAATGTAAAGAATCAAGTTTACAATCATTACCTTTAGTTACAAATATATGATTTATTTAGGTTCTAAAAGCAGCTTTTTCAGTTAAAAAACAATCCAACTCCCTTTAAAAACCAATTCATCATCTTTAATTCATTAAATTTTGGCTATAATTGTTCTTTTATAAGTGATAGTCTTAAAACATGGTTAACAACGAATACTATTACTAAATTACAAAATTACTTAATCACTTTAATTATTTAACTTAAAGAAATTTGCCAATATGAAAATAAGATTTTCTCCATTTGCACTTTTAGTTTTTCTTGCCACTTTAATAACCGGTTGCTCTCAGAAAACAGACTCTCACATGATGAAACTTTGGTACGATGAGCCGGCTGAAAACTGGGAGGAGGCACTGCCAATAGGCAATGGCCGATTGGGTGCCATGATTTACGGAACAGTAAATACGGAGCAATTGCAACTAAACGAAGAGACAATTTGGGCAGGAGAACCCGGAAATAACATCCCCGAGGGATTTAACGAACTATTACCTGAAATAAGGAAACTAATATTTGAAGGAAAATACAGGGAAGCACAAGATTTAGCTATGACTGCTGTTCCAAGGTATGCTTCTGGCAATATAAACTACGGAATGCCTTACCAAACTGTAGGCAGCCTGTTTATAGATTTTGGTGAACCGGGAGAAGTTAGCAATTATTACCGTGAACTGGATATAAAAAATGCTATAAGCAGCGTCAGTTACAAAGCAGATGGTGTATCATACAAAAGGGAATATCTGGCTTCTGCTGTCGATCAGGTGATTGCAATACGACTGACTGCAGACAAGAAAGGTAAAATCAACTTTACTCTGGGAGCCAACTCTCCACAGTTAACCAATAAGGTTTTCACAGAAAACAACACTCTGGTATTGAAAGGAAAGAGTGGGAATGCAGATAATAAAGAGGGAAAAATACTATTTGACGCCCGATTCGTACCCGTTATTGAGGGAGGAGAAATAACTGACTCGGATAGCACTCTGAAAATCACCAATGCTAACTCGGCAACAATCTACATATCGATAGGTACAAATTTTAAAAATTACAAAGATATTAGCGGAGACGAAGAAGTAGTAAGCAAAAATTATCTATCAAAACTAGTGACAAAGCACTACAAAACGGTGAAAAAAGATCATATTGAACAATACCGCTCATATTTTGATCGAGTAGAACTGGATTTAGGAATTACAGAGGCAGTCAACAAACCAACGGATCAACGGATTATAAACTTTAAATCGGGAGATGATCCTCAGCTTGTATCACTCTATTTTCAATTTGGACGCTATCTGCTTATCTCTTCATCTCAACCGGGAAATCAACCGGCTAACCTGCAAGGTATTTGGAATCCACACCTATCACCGCCATGGGACAGTAAATACACAATAAATATCAACACTGAAATGAATTATTGGCCTTCAGAGGTAACTAACCTTCCTGAGTTGAGCGAACCTCTATTCGATATGCTGGAAGATTTAGTGGAAACCGGGGAAGAAGCAGCACAAAAAATGTATAATGCCAGAGGCTGGGTGGTGCATCACAACACAGATTTATGGCGTATTACAGGTCCGGTTGATGGTGCTTATTACGGTATGTGGCCGATGGGAGGAGCATGGTTAAGCCAACATTTATGGCAGCACTACCTCTATTCAGGAGATAAGGAATTTTTGGAAAAGGCCTATCCGATCCTGAAAGGAGCTGCCACATTTTACGTTGATGTTTTACAGAGTGAGCCTTCGAATAACTGGCTGGTGGTAAGCCCTTCTATGTCGCCCGAAAACACACATACGAGTGGCGTAACTATGACGGCTGGTACAACAATGGATAATCAGCTTGTATTTGACGTTTTTTCAAATCTTCTGGAGGCCTCGGCTATCCTGGATAAAGATGCCCTTTTTGCTGACACTGTACGTTCAAAAAGAAACCACCTTCCACCAATGCAGGTTGGAAAACATACGCAATTACAAGAGTGGCTTGAGGATTGGGACAAAACAAATGACAAGCACCGCCACGTATCACATCTTTATGGATTGTACCCATCTAACCAAATATCTCCATTTCAATCCCCAGAGTTATTTCAAGCAGCAAAGAACTCTCTGGAGTATCGGGGAGATGAGTCCACAGGATGGTCTATGGGATGGAAAGTGAATTTTTGGGCTCGTCTACTGGATGGCAACAGGGCATACAAACTAATAGAGGATCAACTAACACCTGCCCCTATGGAGCGATCGGGTCAAAATGGCGGAACTTACCCAAATCTATTTGATGCACACCCTCCATTCCAGATCGACGGTAATTTTGGATGTACTGCAGGAATAGCCGAAATGTTGTTGCAAAGTCACGACGGCACCATTCATTTACTCCCTTCCCTACCGGACAAATGGGACAGTGGTAAAGTAACCGGGTTACGTGCCAGAGGAGGATTTACAGTAGATATGTCATGGGAAAACGGTAAGGTTACAGAATTAACTATTTACTCACTGTTAGGCGGAAACTGTCGATTAAGAATTCCTAACCAGTTAGAGGGTAAAGTTACACTAACTCCTGTAAATAATGAAACAAAAAATCCAAATCCATTTTACCAAACTGCTGATATAAAAGATGCTATCGTAAGTAAAGAAGCCAAATTAGTTGAGCTTGAACTGAACGAGACTAATCTGTTCGATTTTGATACAGAGGCTAACGGAACTTATAGTTTTATTTCTAAATAATTGTGCTCCTTGAATAAAATTCAAATCTCAATAGTGAGAAAATAAAGATATGAAACTTAAAAACACTCTTACAACTGTTTTCCTGTTTGTATTCTGCTCAATTTTTGGCCAGAATTATCCCAACCAGTCGGATCTTCTTTGGGTTACAACTCCTGATAACAGTAACTGGCTCTATCAGCTAAACGAAGAAGCTGAAATTGAAGTCTGTCTGTATAGGTATGGTATTCTCTTAAATGACATAGATATTAATTACAGCATCGGTTCGGAATTGATGCCAGACGATACACAGGGTGCAGTAAAACTGAAAAATGGCAAAGCGATCGTTTCGATGGGAACCATGTCTGAGCCGGGATTCAGGGATTGTAAATTATCGGTTACAATCGATGGGAAAAGATATCAGCATCATATAAAAGTGGGATTCGAACCTGAAAAGCTGACACCATTTACCAAGTATCCGGATGATTTTATTGAATTCTGGGATAAGGCAAAAGAGGAGGCCTCTAAATGTCCTGAGAATGTGACCCGGACTTTTGTCCCCGAATTTTCAAATGAAAAGGTCAACTGTTATCTTATAAAGTTACAGGCCTATAAAAAAGATCAGTATGTATATGGATACCTTACAATACCTAAGAAGGAGGGCAAATTTCCTGTAGTATTTTCTCCTCCCGGAGCAGGGATAAAACCGATGAATCCGCTAAAAGACATTTTCTATGCTGAAAACGGATATATAAGATTCGACATGGAAATTCATGGTATACGACCTGATCTGGATGCAGAGACATATAGGGAAATCAGTTTGGCTTTTGGAGCCGGCAATAACAGTTATCTTGTTAATGGATTGGATAATAGAGATTCATACTATATGAAAAAGGTTTATCTCTCCTGTATAAGGGCTATTGATTTTATGACATCACTTCCTGAATGGGACGGTAAGAATCTTATTGCTCAGGGAGGAAGCCAGGGTGGCGCTTTAGCGCTTATAGCCACAGGCTTGGACCAAAGAATTACAGCATGTGCAGCTAATCACCCTGCTCTTAGTGATATGGCAGGATACAAAGCAGGAAGAGCGGGTGGATACCCTCACCTGTTTACAAAATTTGAAGGCATGGATACACCTGAAAAAATAAATACTTTGTCATATTATGATGTGGTAAATTTTGCAAGACAGATTAAAGTACCTGTCTTTATGACATGGGGATTTAACGACAATACATGCCCGCCTACTACAAGCTATATTGTATACAATATTCTTAACACTAAGAAAGAGGCTTTAATTACTCCGGTAAACGAGCATTGGATATCTCTCGATACCAGATATTATATTATGGAATGGATTGGAAAAAATCTTAAATAACAGAAAAACAATGTATAGATTCATTTATTACTTAGTTATTCTCTTTTATCCGTGTTTACTGTTTGCTACCACCTCACATGAAAATTCAACAAAGCAAAATAAAGAATTAACAGCTTTCCCGGGTGCTGAAGGGTTCGGAAGGCTTACTACCGGGGGACGTGGTGGAGAAGTTTACTGGGTAACCACATTAGAAGACGGTAATCACAAAGGAACACTGCGTCATGCTGTCTCTCAAAAAGGCCCACGCACTATTCTGTTTAACGTTGCAGGCACTATTTTCCTCGAGAAAGACCTTCGGATAACTGAAGGTGATATTACAATCGCCGGACAGTCAGCACCCGGAAAAGGAATCTGTATAGCAGGCTATCCTGTAAATTTGAGTGCTGATAATATAATCATAAGATATCTCCGTTTTAGGGTGGGTGATTTAGGTGAAGGAGAACCTGACGGATTTATGGGAAGAGATGCTAAAAATATTATAATAGATCATTGCTCCATTAGCTGGTCGGTTGATGAAACTTGTTCCATATATGGTAACGAAAACTCTACCGTTCAATGGTGCATGATCACTGAAAGTCTCAGACAATCCGGTCATAGCAAAGGGAAACATGGCTATGGAGCAATCTGGGGAGGCACCCGGGCATCATTTCATCATAACCTGCTGGCTCACCACGAGAGTAGAGTACCACGACTCGGACCCAGCGTCTCCACCCAAAAGAACGAACATGTGGACATGAGAAATAATGTCTTTTATAACTGGGCCGGTGGCGGATGCTACGGAGGAGAAGGAATGCATGTAAATATTGTAAATAACTACTACAAACCCGGCCCTGCCACTCAAAATAATAAAGTTAAATACCGAATAGTTGCAATAGGTATTCGCACTACTGAATACGTAACAGGAAGAAATGGCAGACCAAATGCCTGGAAGCCCATGGAACACGTGTGGGGCAGATTCTATATTGATGGAAATGTTATAGAAGGAAACAGCGAGGTAACGCAAGACAACTGGACAAAAGGTGTTTACGAGCAAATCGACAAAGAAGGAAATGATAATACTTTTACAGAGCAGGTAAAAAAAGAGATACGTCTAACTAAACCACTGGAAAGTGGTATAGTTACTACTCATTCCGCACAAGAGGCATATGATCTGATACTCGTCCAAGCAGGATGTTCAAGATTCAGAGACACAATTGATGCGCGTATCATAGAGGAGGTGAAAACAGGGACAACAACTTATTTCGGAAGCAGGAGTACTGATGCAGCTACATTCCCCGGGCTGATAGATTCACAAGAAGATGTTAAACCTTATGGAGCAATAAGCGCGTGGCCCAACCTAACTTCTGATAAAGTGGGTACGGCTCCTGTAACTGACTCGGATGGTGATGGCATTCCAGATGACTGGGAACGGAAAAACAATCTTAACCCATTTGAAAAAACGGACGGCAACAGAACCAACTTAAGCCGAGAGGGATATACTAACCTGGAGGTTTATATAAATAGCCTTGTTGATGGAAGTCTTAATAAACTTTGAATTGTGAACTAATATTTATGAAAATTTTATTCAAAGATCGTATGAGACAATCAAAACATATACTTTCAATAGTAGTTTTAATATGCTTTTCTGTACAACCGATATTCTCAAATGATCAGTTAGTACAGAAACCCCGTATACTTATCAGCACAGATATTGGAGGTACTGATCCGGACGATAACCAGTCGATGGCGCACCTATTGATGTACAGCGACAGGTTTGAAATAGAGGGATTGGTATCCTCTCCCTCTTACGGGAAAGGGAGTAAAGAAGAGATAATCAGGATGATTGACCTATTCGAGAAGGATCTTACGATTTTACAGAGAAGGATTCACAACTATCCTGACCCGGCGCACTTAAGAAACATCAGCAAACAAGGAAGAAAAGGACTTGCTCCGTTTAAAGGTTATGATAAATCTACAGAGGGGTCAGATTGGATTGTAAAATGCGCAAGAAAGAAAAGCGACCGCCCTCTATGGATTCTTGTATGGGGCGGATTGGAAGATCTGGCACAAGCACTTCATGATGCACCTGATATAAAGAATAAGATAAAAGTTTACTGGATTGGGGGTCCTAATAAAAAATGGTCAGTCAACAGCTACCTTTATATAGTGAAAAACTTCCCGGACTTGTTTTTCATCGAGAGCAATGCTACATATAGGGGATTTATATCAGATAATAAAAAAGAGCCTAAGTATAATAGCAATTTTTACGATAATTTTATAAAAGGCGCCGGCAATTTAGGAGACGATTTCATAAACTATTATGAAGGAAACCCTAAAATGGGAGATACCCCATCGCTGTTATATATGATGAACGGAAATCCGGATGATCCAACCTATGAAAGCTGGGGTGGAAGTTTTGAAAGAATGAAACATAGCCACAGAACAGTTTTCAAACGAAACACAACAATCAACGATACTGTTCCCGCCTATTCTGTTATAGAACTAATATTCAACGGCCCCAAAATTGAATTGCCCGTAAACACACCCTGTTTTACTCTACATGTCGATAAACAGGATTGGGAAGGTTATTACCTGGGGAGTGGAACCTATAGCGTGAAATATTCGCCAAAATCACCCGCTACACTACCCTACACTATCAGTTCGAAAATTAATGAGATTGATGGAAACGAGGGAGTATTTATTGTTGATACCAGTTGGCCGGGGAAATACAACACAGACTCCTATAAACTTGGAAATAACTGGTTTACAGATAAGAAAAATCCCGACCTGTTCGAAGGGGTCTGGCAAGGCAGCAAAACTGTCTCCAAATGGAGAGAGGATGTATTGACAGACTGGGGGAAAAGACTGGATATACTTAAACAATCAGTAGTTTTAGGAGGCGTTCCTAAGGACACAAGCTACACTGTACAGGGATCTTACCTTAAGGAATTAAAACGCTTCCCATTTATCAAAACAGTAGATACTGCAATTCCAAAAGGAGTTATCTCTTTTGAGAACATCGTTTATAAAACCATTAATGACAAACAGGACAATAGGGATCTTAAACTATCAATATACCGCCCTGATAACGATAATTTACACCCCGCTGTATTGATGATACATGGCGGTGGCTGGAATTCCGGTTCTCCCGGGATGCAGAAAGCGCTTGCCATCAATCTGGCTAAAAAAGGTTTTGTAACAGCTACCGTTGAATACCGACTTATACCTGAAGCACTTTACCCAGCAGGTGAAAATGATCTGAATGAAGCAGTAAAATGGTTGTACGAAAACAGTAATAATTACCATATAGATAAAGAGAAGATAGCTGTTTCCGGCTGCTCCGCCGGTGGACAACTGGCAGCTCTGATAGGCACAAAAAATAAAGACCAAATAATTAAAGCGGTGATCAATATGGATGGAACTTCTACGTTCATTCATGAAGAATCAGTAACAAGGGCAGAAAAAGCGGTTAAGTTCGAAGAAATTTTACCTGTCGATGCAGCATGGTTAGGTGGCGCATATTCTGAGAAGCAAATGAACTGGGAATCAGCATCACCTCTCTATTGGGTAAATAATAATTCTTCACCTGTCTGTTTTATAAATAGCTCCATACCACGTTTTCATAATGGCAGAGATGAACATATCAGTAAACTGGACAGCTTAAATATTTATTCTGAGGTGCACGAGTTTGAAGATACTCCTCATACTTTCTGGCTTTTTCATCCATGGCATTTATCTGCTGTAAATTACTCTGCTAACTTTTTATGGAAAATATTTAATAATACATCTGATTTAGATCGTGAAAAGTATGATTTTATAGTAGCCCAGGATGGTAGCGGAGATTTCAAAACTGTTCAGGAAGCGATAAATGCTGTTCCTGATTTTCGTAAACAAAAAACCACTATTTTTATACGTAATGGATTTTACAGGGAAAAAATCATTATCCCTGATACAAAACAGTCTCTCACACTTATTGGCGAAGATAAATATAAAACAATTCTATCATTTAATAATTTTGCTTCCAAAAAAAGTCCTTTAGGAGATGAAATAGGGACCTCGGGATCAGCAAGCGTGTATGTATGCCCTGATAATTTCAGGGCAGAAAATATAACCTTCGAAAATGCCGCAGGACCGGTAGGTCAGGCTGTAGCCATCATTGTGAGAAGCGACCATGCTTTATTCAACAACTGTCGGTTCTTAGGGTTTCAAGACACATTATATACACATAAAGCAGGCAGTAAACAATATTATAAAAACTGTTATATTGAGGGGACAGTAGATTATATTTTTGGATCTTCTACAGCATACTTTGATGAATGTGAAATATTCTGTAAGCAGAATGGGTATATTACTGCAGCTTCAACACCTGAGGAGCAACCATATGGATATATATTCTACAAGTGTAAGATAGAGGGCGACAATAAAAACTCATTTTATCTGGGTCGTCCCTGGAGACCCTATGCGCATGTTGTTTTTATTGACTGTGAGTTGAGTGATGTAATAAAATCTGAAGGTTGGCATAATTGGGGAAAAACGTCCAATGAGGAGACTGCAAAATATTCGGAATATAACAATACGGGTAAAGGCGCAAATACAGATGACAGGGTTACATGGTCGAAACAGTTAAATAGTGAATCCGTTAAGAAATATTACACTTCTAATGTATTTGGTGAAGATTTATTTTATAAATTAGTCGAACAAAAATAAACAAAAAATAAAATATTATTAAACTGAAAAACAAACTTTTGCAATATATCAATTTATCGAATACAGGAGTTGAGATAAAAGTTACGTTAAGGAGATTAAATTATAATCAATTCAACACCCTTTAAAAACCAATTTATCGACCGGGAAACATTCAATATTGATTAAAATTGCAAAATTATATCTATTATCTGTTTCTTTTTGTTACGTAGGCTGAAAATTACAGAGTCCTCAGTTATACGTTAACTTTTTAAAACATTTGAAATTATCTTATTATCCATTTATAAACGCAATTAATATGAACGATTCAAAAAGGGTGAAACTGAAACTACTATTCAGTTTATTATTTTTCTTTTGTGCAATAATTATGACTGCGCAGGAGAGAACCATTAAAGGTACTGTGATGGATACTCAGGGAGAGCCAATTATTGGCGCCAATGTCTGGGTAACAAAT
>JAQUIZ010000235.1 GCA_028683355.1 Fermentimonas sp. | reverse complement strand
GTGTTCCCTGAAAACCACACAGAGATTTGAGAAAAGAAGAAATGTTTAAGCGAACGCCAGAGGTCAAGTCCTCGGCCGATTAGTACCCGTCGGCTGAACATATCACTATGCTTACACCCCGGGCCTATCAACCAGGTAATCTTCCTGGGGCCTTACCTACTTACGTAGTGGGAAGTCTCATCTTTGGGCCGGCTTCGCACTTAGATGCTTTCAGTGCTTATCCGCTCCCGACATAGCTACCCAGCACTGCCGTTGGCACGACAACTGGTACACCAGCGGTCAGTCCACCCCGGTCCTCTCGTACTAGGGGCAGATCCCATCAAACTTCCTCCGCCTGCGATGGATAGGGACCGAACTGTCTCACGACGTTCTGAACCCAGCTCACGTACCGCTTTAATGGGCGAACAGCCCAACCCTTGGGACCGACTTCAGCCCCAGGATGCGATGAGCCGACATCGAGGTGCCAAACCTCCCCGTCGATGTGAACTCTTGGGGGAGATAAGCCTGTTATCCCCGAGGTAGCTTTTATCCGTTGAGCGACGGCATTTCCACTCACAACCGCCGGATCACTAAGCCCGACTTTCGTCCCTGCTCGACTTGTTGGTCTCGCAGTCAAGCTCCCTTGTGCCTTTACACTCTTACGACTGATTTCCAACCAGTCTGAGGGAACCTTTGGGCGCCTCCGTTACCTTTTGGGAGGCGACCGCCCCAGTCAAACTGCCCGCCTGACACGGTCCCTATACCGGTTTCACGGTACCAGGTTAGAACTTCAGTATATTCAGAGTGGTATCCCACCGGTGACTCCACCTAGTCTAGCGACCAGGCTTCCACGTCTCCCACCTATCCTGTACAAAATATACCAAAATCCAATGTCAAGCTACAGTAAAGCTCTACGGGGTCTTTCTGTCCTATCGCAGGTAACCCGCATCTTCACGGGTATTTCAATTTCACCGAGTCCCTCGTTGAGACAGCGCCCAGATCGTTACGCCTTTCGTGCGGGTCGGAACTTACCCGACAAGGAATTTCGCTACCTTAGGACCGTTATAGTTACGGCCGCCGTTTACTGGGGCTTCGGTTCAGAGCTCTCACCCCTCCCCTTAACCTTCCAGCACCGGGCAGGCGTCAGCCCCTATACTTCACCTTCCGGTTTCGCAGGGACCTGTGTTTTTGGTAAACAGTCGCCTGGGCCACTTTACTGCGGCTCCCTTGCTTCACTTTTTCAAATGTTGCGCCGGAGCACCCCTTCTCCCGAAGTTACGGGGCGATTTTGCCGAGTTCCTTAACGAGGGTTTGCTCGCGCGCCTGAGGATTCTCTCCTCGCCTACCTGTGTCGGTTTGCGGTACGGGCACTGATTGTCTTCCTAGAGGCTTTTCTTGACAGTTTGAAATCGGTGACTTCACTACTTGTCTTTCGCTCCCCATCACAGCTCAGGCTTTTTAAGCGGCGGGTTTGCCTACCGCTTACCCTTGCTGCTTGGCCGTGCTCGACCAGCCGCACGGTTCACTTATCCTCCTGTGTCACCCCTTCGGTCAGGCAACAATCAATGGTACAGGAATTTCCACCTGTTGTCCATCACCTACGCCTTTCGGCCTCGGCTTAGGTCCCGACTTACCCTGGGTGGACGACCCTTCCCCAGGAAACCTTAGGCTTTCGGCGGGCAGGATTCTCACCTGCCTTTTCGTTTACTCATACCGGCATTCTCACTTCTGCAGGCTCCAATTCGCCTTCCGGCTGGTCTTCGCTGCCTGCAGAACGCTCCCCTACCAATCCTTTTACAAGGATTCCGCGGCTTCGGTGGTGTGTTTAGCCCCGTTCATTTTCCGCGCAGAGTCACTCGACCAGTGAGCTATTACGCACTCTTTGAATGGTGGCTGCTTCTAAGCCAACATCCTGGTTGTCTGGGCAACTCCACATCGTTTCCCACTTAACACACACTCCGGGACCTTAGCCGACGGTCTGGGCTGTTTCCCTCTCGACTACGGATCTTAGCACTCGCAGTCTGACTCCCGAAGAGTAAATACCGGCATTCAGAGTTTGACAGGGTTCGGTAACCGGGTAAGGCCCCTAGTCCTATCAGTGCTTTACCTCCGGTATTTTTGCTTCGAGGCTAGCCCTAAAGCTATTTCGGGGAGAACCAGCTATCTCCGGGTTCGATTGGCATTTCACCCCTACCCACACCTCATCCGCCGCCTTTTCAACGACGGTCGGTTCGGGCCTCCACGAAGTTTTACCTCCGCTTCACCCTGGACATGGGTAGATCACCCGGTTTCGGGTCTGCATCTACGAACTTGGCGCCCTATTAAGACTCGCTTTCGCTGCGGCTCCCGCTTCTTTCGCGTTAACCTCGCTCGTAAACGCAACTCGCCGGTTCATTCTACAAAAGGCACGCCATCACCGCGTTTCCACGGCTCTGACTGGTTGTAGGCATACGGTTTCAGGTTCTATTTCACTCCCCTCCCGGGGTGCTTTTCACCTTTCCCTCACGGTACTTGTTCGCTATCGGTCGCTAAGGAGTATTTAGCCTTGGATGGTGGTCCACCCTGATTCCCACGGGATTCCACGTGCCCCGCGGTACTTGGGATCCCTTCTTAAGCATTGCTCCCTTTCGCTTACAGGGGTGTTACCTTCTGTGCCCGGCCTTTCCAGGCCGCTTCAGCTAGGGTGCTTTGCTCGTCATGAAGGTCCCGCAACCCCGCAACCCCGAAGGGTTACGGTTTAGGCTCTTCCCCGTTCGCTCGCCGCTACTTGGGGAATCTCGGTTGATTTCTTTTCCTCCGGGTACTTAGATGTTTCAGTTCCCCGGGTTGCCTTCGCCCACCTATGAATTCAGCGGGCGATGTCCGGATTTTAATCCGGACGGGTTGCCCCATTCGGGTATCCACGGGTCGATGCCTGCTTGCGGCTCACCGTGGCTTTTCGCAGCTTACTACGCCCTTCGTCGGCTCTTAGCGCCTAGGCATCCGCCGTATGCCCTTATTAACTTGACCTCGCTTGCGCGCGCTTTTAGTCTTCTTTTCTTCTCGTTCTCTCTGTGCAGTTTTCAAGGAACAGGGTTGGT
>JAQUIZ010000234.1 GCA_028683355.1 Fermentimonas sp. | reverse complement strand
AGCTGGTTTATGACTAAAGAAGAAGCTGAGGCTAAAGAATACGATATCAAGGCAGTTAATACTAATGCCCCTGATTTCTCGGATAAACGTACCTCTGCAGAATTAATTGAAGTTATTAGAAAAGCTCAGAGTGAGATAACATCTTTATTAGACCAATTACAGCAATAGGATGAGTGATGAAGAATATTTTGATTTCATATTGCGATGATGAGCCATTAAATCTGCAGTTCTCATATCCGAGGATCAGCGAGAAAGATTACAATCAGTTTTATGATATTGTGGAACTTAGTGAGAACGGAGATCATCAGAAATCGATTGTTCTATTACAACAACTAGTGATGAAGTATCCTGAATTTGTGGATGCATGGACACATATAGGATTTGCCCATCAGTCAATAGGTAATACGATTGATTGTATATCTCATTTTACAACTGCGGTGTACCTGTGCAAGTCCAGCCTACCAAGTGATTTTAACCAGATAACTCATAAAATACTCTGGAATGAAGGTGATAATCGACCATTTTTACGTGCATGCCATGCGCTTGGACTTGAATACCAGAATCTTGAAATGCATGATGATGCCTTGAATCTGTATTTGTTTATTCTCGATGTAAATCCAGACGATAACCAAGGTGTTCGTGAACTTGTTTGTGAATGCTATCTTGGACTTAAGCAGTATAAGAAATTCATAGCATTTTATAATAAACATAGAAGCGGTTCTATGACAGGTATGGACATATCTTACGCTCTTGCACTCATAGCTTCAGGGAAGACGGTCGAAGCCGAATCATGGATAAAGGCAAGTGCAGTTCGGTACAGCAATTTATGGAAGGAGCTAATCAAAAAGACTCATCGAAAGCCCAAAAATCCTATGTTTGATTTAGGCTTTGTTACTTCGAGTGGAGTAGATGCTGCGTATTCATACTGGAATCGATACAATAAATATTGGTTACAGGTTGAGGGTTCGCTCGATTACGTACGGCAAGCGATATCCGAGAAGTCAGTTAAAAAGTAATTACAGTGTAGGTTAGGACTGGTGTTTTAAGATTATGTCGATATCAACCAAGTTCCAGATTTTCTGTGATAATTTACGGATCACTGACGATAAAGTAACAAAGATCCAAACACGATACAAAGCAATAACTAGAAGAATCAATACAGATTATTGGGGCTGGGAATCAGAGACAGCAAATAGTCTGTATGTAGGGTCTTATGGTAGGGATACAGATATCCATGTCAGTGATATAGATATGCATGCCATACTGCCAGACGGAGTCTATACTAAGTACAAAAAATACAAATCTAACGGACAATCTGTTTTACTTCAAGACCTTAAACGATCAATCAAAAAGACGTATCCTTTATCGTATGTATCTGCCGACAGGCAGGTTGTTGTGATCCCTTTTACTGACGGTATCAAATTTGAGATTGTACCTGTCTTTAATCACACAGATGGCCAGAGCTTTGTATATGCAGATACTAAGAATGGTGGTGCATGGAAGATAGTAAATCCAAGAGCTGAGATAAAAGCAATAAGAGATATGAATCTCGCCAGTAACTACAATTTAAAAAGACTTTGTCGAATGTTGAGAGCATGGAAGGACAAGAACGCTTTGTCGATTGGTGGGCTTTTACTTGATACACTGGCATACAATTTTATATGCCAGTGGAAGCATTCAAACGAATCATTTATGTACTATGATTGGATGACAAGAGATTGTTTTGAGTATATAGGAAGTCAGAGTTTTCAACAGAAGCATTGGTTAGCCCCCGGATCAAATCAGCATGTATTTAGGAAGGGATTCTTTATAAGTAAAGCAAAAACTACTCATCAATTAGCCTTACAGGCTATTCAATATGAAGAAAGTGAAAGAGATCTGGCAGCAAATGTAATATGGAGGCAGATTTATGGAAGCAAATTCCCACTCAGAATGTCTTGAAGATCAAATTCGTGAGTACTATGGTCGAGTAGCATGGACACATAAGACTCATGAGAAACAAGCAGATATTTATTCACGCAGGGATTCATTGTTTAAGTGGTTGCAGATTGTACTAACTGCGATTACTACTTCAGGAATAATAGCATCAATTTTCGGTGCTAAACCATGGGTGCCAATTGTTACGGGAATAATATCTACTCTTTTACTGACATTCACTTCATACTTAAAGAACTATGATCTAGGCGAAAAGGCACAGTTACATGCATCTATAGCTATCCAAGTATGGGATGTCAGGGAGCGACTTTTATCCCTGATTACCGATATGAAAGCGGGAGTCATTACTAATACCGATGTCACAGTGGCTAGAGATTCGATACACCGAGATTTGCTTCAAGTGTATGAAAAGGCTCCAAGAACTTCAAACAAAGCATACTCATTAGCTTCAAAAGCACTTAAACAAATGGAAGAGTTAACTTTTTCTGACGAAGAAATCGATAAACTGCTACCCAAAATCTTAAGGAAAAATCCAAGTTAAATAATAGTCGAGAGACATATCAATACTTTTCACGAAGTACTGGGGATGACTCTAACGCTTTCCACATACGGGATTGTACAAATCTCTCAATTCCTGTTCAATCAACATTCTCCCTGTTGATTGTTTGTTAGGAGTATAAAGAACCGCAACATATAGCGTCCCCTTGCAGTTTCGTTTCCAGCAGTCAGCTCGATCATGAGTCTCTACTCTTGTTTTTACTGTTGCTGATTCACCGATATCTAATACGTGATATTTACCACTTACCTCACACAAAATAGCATAAATTCCAGAACTGTCCTGCAGAGAACTTTTGTGTGTATAGGGTCCATCAAACTGGTATTGACCAATTGTTATGCTCATCATACCTCCATGTTTCTTGCATAATAAGATTTATCATTAATTCTTGTAGAGTCCCAAATGTTGGTGTAAAATCCAACTCATTGTTTCTCTGGTTGTTTGAGGGCATATGCCCTCCCTCGTTACTCACAATCTATGTAAGGCCAAGCGACCAATTGCATTGTTTTCTTCTTGTTGATCTGAGTCAAGTTCTTTTTCATAAATAAACTACCTTGCTGCGACGGGCT
>JAQUIZ010000233.1 GCA_028683355.1 Fermentimonas sp. | reverse complement strand
AAGATCGGTTAATTTACGCATATAAGATGAGTGAACGCTTTTACTCCTTTTACCGCAACAGGTACATTTTGCAGTCTTGCCTTTAAAACGGGCAGATATAAGAATCAAATTATCACTTATAACGGAACTATTTCGTTAAGATAAAAGAGCAGAAGCCAAGCTTGCTTGGATTATGCCTTAGCGAGAAATAGTCTAACTTTAGTGAATCATAGAATACAACACCCGGGATTCCAAAAATAGCTTGGAGCGAATGTTTGTTTATAGAAAAGTTATTATCTTTGGGTTGGCTAGTGTAGTCAATCATCTTTAAAACCTTTAGTGTCAGAACCTTAAAGATAATAAAAATGATTCGATTATACTAGCTTTTTACTATTTATTTGCCTGTAAATCAGCACAATAAGTTTATTTTCTTAGGCGATTTAAGAACTATTACTTTGCACCAAATTTGACGAAGAACCGGTTTGAACCGAAAAAGGTGGCACACATAGACCGAAATCACTGGCACATATCAAACCGTTTTATCCATGAGAAACTACTTTCCCCGCAGAAACCAGTAGGGAGGTGATGATTATTTGTAATATTTTGTAAGGTTTTTATTACTAACAAAATCTAAAATCTTTGTTTATCCATTATATATTTGCGACAAGAACCAAAAATGCAGGTCATAATCAATACAATGTTCTCATTGGTGGTAGTTAAGGACGATTGAGAAGTTTTAACATATATAATGTTTTGTATTGGGTATTGTGACTAATTAATTGTGTTAATCATTTTAAAAAATTATTGCTTATGAGAAAGATTGTTCTGTTTTTCGCAGTTATTGCCATATCGGCAATTGCTGTCACTTTCACTTCCTGTTCCAATGACCTGAACCTTGCTGAGGAAGAAAGTGCAGTTGATTTGAACCTTGCTGAGGAAGAAAGTGCAGTTGTAGTTACCGGTGCCTTCCGCGCATTAGGAGCTCCCCCATGCTTAGATCTCTCCTGCTTGAATATCTGTCGTGATGTACAAGAGGTCCGACTTTTAGCCGGACAAAATCATGAAGCAGGAAGTGTTTATGTTGTCAATAACAGTGAGAACTTGTATGTAGCTTACGAAACTACCGGTGACTGGAAAATTAAAGCAATTCATTTGTATGTGGGTGCTTGTGACATGCTGCCGGTAAACAAAGCAGGCAATCTTGTTCCTGGACAATTCCCTTTTAAGGCTGTATTTAACGAGCTGCAGACTCTGCATTATTTTGAAATTCCGCTTGATTCACTACCAGAGGGATGTCTGTGTATTGCCGCTCATGCCGAGGTTGTAAGAGTAGTTGATGGCGAAATCGTACAAAGTGAAACTGCTTTTGGTGAAGGTGAAAAAGTAGGCAAAAACTGGTTTATGAAATTTGATTATTGCATTGCCGTTTGTGAAGATGAACCACCTGTTGAAGTATGCTATCAGGACGAAACCGCATGGGTTGCAGGCACCCGCTACGTAACACAAGGTAATTGGGCAACCTATACTCCTTATGTAGCCAATGCAACCGTTGATATTTTTGCAGGTCAGACCTACCTGGTTGGTACAGCACATTTTTCAGAAGTTGTAGATGGTAAAGTAACCATTACTCTCGTCGCGCTCAACGGAGCCAGGTTACAGGATGTAGCTGAGTCAGTAAAGATTCAAGGGTATAATGCACCTCCAAGCGGCAACCCTGCTCCAGGTCAGTTTACTACCTATAAAGGGAACGAAACTACCATAACAGTTGATGCATTCGCTTATTACGGAATCCATCTAGACGCACAGCGCGTTGTGGATTGCCCTGAGGAGTAGTAAATAGTATAAAATGTTAACTAAGGCGGTCATGTACCGCCTTTTTTTATACAGTCATTAACAGCTTACTGATATATCATCTTCTTTGTCATACCACCATCTACTACAATATTTTGGCCATTTATAAAATCATTGTCGCGCTGACATAAGAATAAGCATGTGCGGGCAATATCTTCGGGTTTGCCTACTCTGCCTGATGGGTGCTGACTGTGATCAAGGTCGCTTAGCGAATCATAATTGCCGGTCTCAATCCATCCGGGACTGATGGAGTTTACTATAATTTTGTACTTGCTTAATGACATTGCTAAAGCATGGGTAAGAGAAAATATTGCTCCTTTTGATGCTGCATATGCCTCTGAGTTTGGTTCACTCATCAGATAGCGGGTGGATGCCATATTGATGATGCGTCCGTAAGTGTTTAATTCTGGGTTTGCATCTCTGTGTCTTGCAAGTGTTTGGGCAGTAATAAATGCAGGTCGCAGGTTGATATTTAAGACCTTATCAAATTCTTCTGTTGTAATATCAAGGATTGAATTAAAACGACTGACACCGGCATTGTTAATTATTATATCTATATCTCCCTTTTCGTCTATTACCCTATTAACAGAATGTTCCAGTGCTGCTGCATCTGAAATATCTGCTTCATGATATGAACATTTATATGAAGATAGTTCACTGCTTAGATTTTTACCTGCCGCTGAGTCTATATCACAAAAAGTTACGTCAGCTCCATTTTCACAAAACAGGGTAACAATAGCTTTTCCCAATCCGTTAGCTCCTCCCGTAACATAAACTATTTTACCATTAATTGAATTTTCCATTATTGCATTTATTGTGATATTGAGTTATTTATTTCAAAGATAAATCTTTATTAAAAATAATCTGTCAAGTCGGACAATAAATAGTAATCAGGTTATAGTTAAGTATTTGTAGAGCTCTGATTTTTTACCTATTTTTGCATACCATTACAGGGTAGTTGAACAGTAAGTGTCAGTTCTTCTATTACAGAGGATATTATGGGGTTTTCGCCAGATGAAAGTAGATAACGAAGCAAGCTTAATAAATGCATTAAAAAATGGCTCTGCGGAGGCTTTCGAAATAATTTACAATCGCTATGTTGGAAAGCTCTATAACTTCATGATGGGTATTACCAGAGGAGACGAGTATATGTCCGAAGAGATGGTACAAACGGCCTTTATAAAGCTTTGGGAAACACGTGAAAGAATTGATACCGGAAAATCATTAATTT
>JAQUIZ010000085.1 GCA_028683355.1 Fermentimonas sp. | reverse complement strand
CCTGCTATATGAGGTGTTGCAATATCAACCATGCCTAATAACTCAAGATCAATTTCAGGCTCATTCTCCCAGCAATCGAGAACAACGCCACTTATCTGACCGTTTCGTAGTGCTTTTTTCAAAGATTGATTATCTGTGACGCCACCTCGGGCTGAATTTATTATGAAAGGTTTGCGGACAACTGAATGGAAAAATGAATCGTCTGCCAAATGGTGTGTTTTGTGTTTACCTGTTTTAGTTAACGGCGTGTGAAAGGTAATTATATCTGCCTCTTGCTGAATGGTGCTGATATCAACAAAATCAGTTTTACTTTCAATGCTCTCAGATTCTTCTCGTGGGGGGTCATTAAGTAGAACATTCATTCCAAGTTTTCGGCATGCTATTTCAACCTTACTTCCAACATTTCCAACTCCCACAATTCCAATAGTTTTATCTTTCAGATTGAAGCTATACTTTTCAGCCAGAAAGAGCAAGGATGCTGTTATATACTGTTCCACAGAAGAGGAATTGCACCCTGGCGCCGTACGCCATGCAACTCCATGCGAATCGCAATACTCAGTATCTATATGATCAAAGCCTATTGTAGCCGAACAGATAAGCTTCACATTGCTTGCATGTAGATTTTCATAACCGAAGTGTGTAACTGTTCGCACAATAAGTGCATCTTTATCCTTTATTGACTCACGTGTGATCTGATTACCCGGCAGGTATTCTACTTCACCAAATTGTTCTGCCACTCCTTTGAGAAAAGGAATATGTGCATCTGCTAATATTTTCATTTATTTAAATGTTCATGCATCGATTTTGCAGCTCTTCTGCCATCACCCATTGCTAAAATTACTGTTGCGCCGCCACGAACAATATCTCCGCCGGCAAAGATGAAATCATCTGCAGTCTGCATTGTATCATTATTTACAACAATCGTACCCCAAGAGGTTATTTCCAAGCCTGTAAATGATTGTGGAATAAGTGGGTTAGGGGATACTCCAACGCTAACAATTACTTCGTCAACCTCCATCCAGTCAGTAGCTCCCTCGATGGCTACCGGGCGACGACGACCTGATTGATCCGGTTCACCCAGTTCCATACGTTGCAGAAGCATCTTCTGTACACGGCCTCGTTCATCTCCTTCGTAGCGTAATGGATTATGTAGTGTGTAAAATTCTATACCTTCTTCCTTGGCATGTTTTATCTCTTCAATACGTGCCGGCATTTCAGCTTCAGACCTACGGTAAACAATTACAGCTCTTTCTGCTCCTAATCGGCGTGCAGTACGAACGGCATCCATTGCAGTGTTTCCACCACCTATAACTGCTACCTTCTTGCCCTTATAAACTGGTGTATCACTTTCAGGATCACCTGCTCCCATGAGATTCACTCTGGTAAGATATTCATTGCAAGACATGATTCCGATAAGATTCTCTCCCGGAATATTCATGAAGTTTGGCAAACCTGCTCCACTGCCCACAAATATTCCTTTAAAACCTGCCTCTTTAAGATCTTCCTGAGATATGGTTTTTCCTACTATACAGTTAGTTTCAAATTTTACACCCATTTTTCTCAGGCCATCAATTTCAACATCAACTATATCGTTGGGTAATCTAAATTCAGGAATTCCATATCGCAGAACGCCTCCAAGTTCATGAAGTGCTTCGAATACTGTTACGTCATATCCCAGTTTTACCATATCACCTGCAAAGGCGAGCCCGGCCGGACCTGAGCCAATTACAGCTATTTTTTTTCCATTTGATGGTGCTATCTCGGGTACTGATATATTTCCGCTATTACGCTCGTAATCTGCAGCAAATCGTTCTAAATGACCTATAGCCACAGGCACTTTATTTAACTTCTGAGTGTAAAAGCAGCTGTTCTCGCATTGGCGCTCCTGAGGACAAACTCTTCCGCATACAGCAGGTAATGCACTGGTTTCTTTTAGTGTTTTAGCTGCTTCAAGATATTCGCCGCGCTCGATATTCTTAATGAATTTTGGAATATTTATTTCAACCGGGCAACCTGAGATACATGTTGGGTCAACGCAATCCAGGCACCTGTGCGATTCATTAACAGCCATTTCTTCTGTTAGCCCCAGATTCACTTCATCATAATTATGGCTCCTCACAAACGGATCCACTTCAGGCATTACTACTCTGGGAATTGCCGTACGATCTTTGTTTTTCATGGATTTACGTAATTCTTCACGCCATGCAACAGACCGTTCAGCTTTTAAATACTCGTTCATATATTTATTGATGATTATTTTAAATTAATTATAAGCTTTAAGCCTCATAAGCATCTCATCGAAATCAACCTTATGTGCATCAAACTCTGGTCCGTCGATGCAAACAAATTTTGTTTTACCATCTACAGTAACTCTGCATGCACCGCACATGCCGGTTCCATCTACCATAATTGTATTCAGAGATGCAACAGTCGGGACATTATATTTTTCTGTAAGCTTAGAAACAAATTTCATCATTATAGCAGGACCGATTGTAACGCATAGATCAACTTTCTCACTATTGATTACTTTTTCAACTCCGTCAGTTATCAAACCTTTTTCCCCGTAGGAACCGTCGTCAGTCATTATTACCACTTCATCAGAATATTCGCGAACCTGATCTTCGAGTATGATCAGCTCTTTGGTACGGGCTGCGAGTACTGATATTACTCTGTTACCCGCATTTTTCATTGCTTCAATAATTGGAAGCATGGGAGCAACACCAACACCTCCGCCTGCACAAACAACTGTTCCAAAGTTCTCTATATGTGTAGCTTTACCTAAAGGACCTACCATGTCGGTTATGTATTCTCCAGGCTCGAGGATGCAAAGTTTTTCGGATGATTTGCCTACTCGTTGAACCACAAGTGTAATTGTACCTTTTTTTGTGTCTGCCGAAGCAATTGTGTAGGGAACCCTTTCTCCTTTTTTACCAACTCTTACTATTACAAAATGTCCTGCTTTACGACTTCTCGCAATTAGTGGCGCCTCTACCTCAAAGCGTACTACTCTTTCTGATAAGTATTCTTTAGATACTATTTTATTCATTATCCTATTATAATTTTTTCATTTTTTATTAATCACTTCCCAAAAGCTTTCCGGAAGATAAATGTTTGAAATATTCAGTGCTTCTGAGAATAGCGGAGCAATCTGAGTTTCGTGAAACCCTGCAATGCCACACCCCACACGGGTAACTAAAAAAGTAAGTCTGGGATTTGCTTTTGCAAAATTAATAAACTCATCAATGTAAGGACGTATTTCATCAACCCCGCCATGCATAGTAGGTATTCCATAAGAACTGCCCTGTAAGCCTGTTCCCTGACCCCATACGGCACCGAACTTTTCGTAAGCAGTATGTGCAGCTCCACCACCATGAATCCCTTCCAGATTGCTTCCAAACACGAATATCTCATTTTCTTCTAAGTCTGAAATAAAAGCGGGAGTTACTCTGTTATTCATATTTCCATATTTGGTTTATACATATCTTCAGCAGTTAAACCGCATTCATCCTTCATACGAATACAGTACTCCAGCTTCCCGAAATCACCATCAGCATTGTTAGTACCGAATGTGAATTTCAGTCCCGCATCCTTAGCCTTCAGTATAAAAGCTTTATTAGGGATTTCATACCTGTTGTTTATTTCAAGTATTTTGTTGGTCTCTACCATTGCTTTAATTACTTTATCCATTCGTTCATCTGTCCAGAATTCATCATAGCGATCATTCATAACATCCGGCAGAAAGTTTGGATTTACATAAACATCCATTGGCTCCTGCATCACATCAACAATCTTCTGCACAATCAGATCCATATATTGTTGTTCATTTTCTATAAAAACCTCCTCCGGTATCCAGAGACGGGTACGTCGTCCTTTTGTATCAGTGAATGTAAGCGCATCAGTAAAAACATAATCAAACTTATCCCTTATTTCTGCAGAAAATGTCTGAGGCCATTCACGTCCTTCTCCCTGCATTGCCTGAATAAATGGCTGTCCTTCCATCTCTTCGAGATATTCTATAACTTCTTCATCATTAGTAATAGGAAATCCTATACCACAATTGGGTGCAAGTGCGTAGTTTATACCATAATTGCGAGCCTGTCCGGCAGCTTCTTCAGCAGTGAGTCCTTTTAGATGAACATGATAATCCAGCACAGGGAAGTTCTCCTGATGCAGTTTAATAATATGGTCTGTTGTTTCGTCAATTGCGAGTGACTGTTGCTGAGCAATGTCTGACGCGGGACTTAAAGGAGTAACTTCTATAGACTCAATTTCAATAGTTCCTTCATCGCTTTGTATTGCAAATTTACCGCTTGAAAGCAGTTTGGTTGCATGCTCAGAAGTACGGTAGGGTGAAGCAGGTTCAATATATTCTACAACAGGATTTCCATTAACCGAAACAGTTATAGCTTTTCCTTCAACACGAATATTCATTTCGAACCAATCATTTGTTTTTACAGTCGACTTGGTAAGGTTTCTTACAGATAGCAAACTACCTGTTTTTGTCCACCACTGCAAACTTTCAAGATCGTTGTTTAATGCAACTCTATATCCATCGGCAACATTATCTGTATGGAAAGCAATATAACCTTTCCCACTATCTATTGTCCTGGCTTTTACATTAAGTTCAAAATCAGTGTAATTACCTTTCTTCAGTACTAATGATGCACCGTCATTAATTGTAATAACGCCGTTTTCTACTTCAACCACTCCTTGTGTTTTCCACTGATCTGCATTCTCACCGTTAAACAGTGATTTAGGTGAATTATCTCCTACACAGGAGGTTATTCCCATTAGAATAATGCTCATAAATAATACTACCTTATTCATATTTATAAATTTAAAAATTAAACAATATCCTTACTGAATATGATGTTAAAATGTAAATAACAGCTCTAATGTTAGCTTGTCTGAATCCATCTGGTCATTTTTATCGAATATCGACATGCTGTTATTAATGAAGTACCACTCATAATCCAATCTGATTATTGAGGAGAATTTTTCTTCATTAAAACCGAGTCCTAAGCCTACTGTTAACCTGTTTGTGTCGAAACCTTTTTCATCAAATCTCTCATCAATAGCATCCCATCTTGCAGCCGGAAGGAAATAATCAAAGAACTTACTTTTTACAGGAACTCGATAAGCACTTTGAAAATAGTATGACAGCATATCGTTATTAAGTTCAGTCCTACTGTCACTTTTCATTATTTCTGTTTCCACTTTGAAGTTGTTTATTTCATATCTTAAATCGGCCCCGTAAAACACAAAATGTGTTGAGTCGTTATTTGGATAATCATATATTTTAGCAGAGAATCTCAAGCCATCCATATTCCCTAATATAACTCGTCCCCCCATGGACATGTTTTTTTTCCAAACAGGATCATTAATTGCATTTCCGTTATATAATCCAAATTCAAGGTTGGCGGGAACTGTTCCAATATTGAATTTATACTTGGCATTAATCCCCAAATCTCGTGTACTTATAAAATATTTACCCAGAAATGCACGATTCGCAAACATCATCTCTGATGGACTTACAATATAGTTATTAAATAACGGGATACTTGTCTGCCCCATTGTAAAAGAGAGTCCTTCGACAGGTGAAATAGTTCCACTCAAGTCAAGTACTTTAAATTTCCCTTCATCACTAAGCTCCACCTGTGCCCTATACGAAGAAAAGGTATTTATATTGCCCTTTATGCCTATACGGGAGTTCCTGACAGTAAAACGAGAAACATCAGTTCCGGTAGCATATTCAAACTTGTTTTTTAATGTTCCATCTACTGTGAAGTTAGGGTAGGAGTCTGTGTCCGTTTCTTGTGCGGACATTGAAACAGTAAATAAAAATCCAAAAATAAATAGTGATAATAATTTTGTCTTCATAATGATTGTTTTGCAACTCGCTTAGATAATTTATATTTATAATTATCTGAATGATTCGTGCTTAAGTATTTTCTTTTTAATATCTAATCCCCAGTAATATCCTCCGAGCGTGCCGTCAGAACGAATTATCCTGTGACAGGGTATAAGAAATGTAACAGGATTTTGTCCGATTGCAGTTGCAACGGCACGTACAGCTTTTGGTTTGCCAATCTTTTCTGCAATATCTTTGTAACTGCAAGTTTTGCCACATTCTGTATTCAATAGTTCATTCCATACCTCCAGTTGAAAATCTGAACCTTTTATATGAAAGGTGATTTCTGCTGCAGAATCAGGATCTGTAATTTGCGATATGGCTGCAGAGTGTTGCTGATCGGTTTTTTTTACCAAATCAGAAAGAGAATATCTTTTTCTCAACTCTTCAAGCATTTCTGTTTCGCTCCCAAGGCCGATGTAACAGATTCCTTTATTAGTAGAGGCAATGAAAATATTCCCGTATATTGAGTCATAACTATCATAATTAATTATCAGATAGTTTTCCTCTGAGCTAGTCATTGGAATTATTTTATATCCGTTTATTATATCCTGGTTACTCATAATGCTAAAAATATTTTCAGTTATTAATCAAGAAATTGTTTATTTATTATTTTCTGCGAGAAATTGCTCAAAACTTTCAGAGTATTTGACAGCAAAGGATCCGTCAGACTCATTCTCGTAAATAAAATAATAGTGCAGTTCGGGAACTCTTTTTGCAACCTCTATGGATTTATCCATACCCATCGCCATAAAAGCAGTCGCATATGCATCGGCAGTCATGCAGTCATCAGCAATTACTGTAGCACTTAATACATCAGTTTCTGAGGGGTAACCTGTATGTGGATCAATGGTATGAGTATATTTTTTTCCATCTTTCACATAGTAATTACGGTAGTTGCCTGAAGTGGCAAGTGACTTATCGCAAAGTGACAATATTGTCTGAAGATCATGTTGTATTATAAGTAAATCATCAGGTTTATCAACTCCAATCCTCCAGCAGACATCTTTTTCGTTAACTCCCTTTGCACTGATCTCACCGCCTATCTCAATCATATAGTTTTCTACACCAAAGCTCTCCAGCAGGTCAGCAATTATATCACAAGAGTATCCTTTTGCTATTGCTGATGTATTTAGTTCGATACGTGGGTCAGATTTAACTATTTCTCCGTTTTCAATTTTAATCTTCTCATAGCCTACAAATTCTTCCAGACTGTCGATTGTTTCAGGTGTTACATTCTCCATATTCTGGAAACCAAATCCCCATGCATTAATTAACGGTGAAATAGTAATATCGAAATATCCTTCTGTATTACGTGATACTTCCATTGATTTATTGAAAACATTTATGAATAAAGAGTCTAACTTAACCTGTTCATTATTATTTACCTTGGTTATAATAGAATAATCTTTGAATGGATTTAATGATTGATCGAATCTATCCAGCTCTGCTTCAATTTCATCTTTTAAGGACCTGGAATATTCATATTTAATACTATATCCTGTTGTAAATATCTCTCCCTGTTCCTGATAATACAGGAGGTTTTCTTTCTTTTTATTATCTGAATTACATGCTGTAAAAATGGAGATGGAAAAAAAGAACAGTAATAAATACATACTGTTTTTAGAATATTTTGTATTCATGTTTACGAATGTTTTACCTTTAATTGTACACCAAGTCTGATCACTGTTAATCAATATCCTCTTCAATCCAGTAATGATTCCTTTCCGGAGAATTCCTTGAAATCAGTTCACCCAAAAAGCCTGCAAGAAATAGCAGAGTACCCAGAATCATCATTGTAAGAGATATATAAAAATAAGGCGATTCAGTTACAAGACGATAAGGGTTACCTTGGTTCATATCATATATCTTCATTACGCCTACTGCAATAATTGCAATGAATCCTATCAAGAACATTATACTACCCCAAAGACCGAAAAAGTGCATTGGCTTCTTTCCAAATCTATTAAGAAACCAAAGCGTTATAAGATCGAGATAACCGTTTAAGAACCTGCTCGTTCCAAATTTACTTTTACCATATTTCCGTGGACTGTGCAGTACTTCTTTTTCACCAATTTTTGTATATCCTGCATATTTTGCTAACACCGGTATGTATCGGTGCATATCGTTATAAACCTCAATACTTTTAGCAAGAGATTTACGATAAGCTTTTAAACCGCAATTGAAATCGTGTAGTTTAATACCTGAAACCTTTCGGGCGGTTGCATTGAAAAGCTTGGACGGCAGGTTTTTAGTAAGCTTGTTATCAAACCTTTTTTTCTTCCAGCCTGAAACAAGATCATACTTGTCTTCCTTAACCATTCTGTAAAGCTCAGGAATCTCTTCCGGACTATCCTGCAAGTCAGCATCCATAGTGATTATGACATTGCCCTGTGCTTTCTGAAAAGCGCAATGTAATGCAGGTGATTTGCCATAATTTCGTCTGAATTTTATGGCTTTTACCTTTTCAGAAGTGCTCTTAAGCTGTTTAATTATGTCCCATGAACTGTCTGTACTTCCATCATCCACAAAGATTATTTCATATGAAAAACCGTTATCCTGCATGACCTGCTTTATCCGGTCGTGCAATTCCGGAAGCGATTCTTCCTCATTATAAAGTGGTATTACAACAGATATATCCATTATTTTGAATAAATAATTATAATTCTTGTTTTGTTTTGATATGTCTCGACAGGGGCACTATAAACAGTGACAGTAATAACCCAATAAAAACATCAGCCAGGATAACGTTACTAAAGACATAGGAAAACGAGTTTGGTAATGGTTGTTCCATTAACTGAGCAGTTAATGCCGGGCTGAGCTCCATTGCTTGCGCAATTTCTATCAGGCTGCTGTATAAATTTGATATAAATGCCGGATCTATCCATTTTACATGAATAAAGACGACCACTGATTCTAATATTGACGCAAAAAAGAAAAGTACAATTGAAAATTGCACACCATGCCAGAAAGACATTTTATTTTCAAGAAATCCAGAGTTATATCTCACAAGAAAATAGAACAAAATTAATGGTGTTCCTATACTTAGAAGATTGTTCAGGAAACCTAATATAGCTAAATCTTTACCTAAGATAACCAGCAGATATTTAAATACCCAGAAGAATCCGAGGAAAAAAGCCGCATATGTAGCGTAATTAAAAAGATGATTTTTATTCTCTTCCATTGATTTTTATTTAACATACAAAAGTAATCAAAAATATACAAAGTAGAACCTCCATTTCTCCACATAAAAAAAATATGTACCTTTGCGAGTTGGATAAATTTTATTAAATGTGAGAACCACTCCGTTACATGTAGTTATTCCGGTCAAGAACTCACCGGAATCAACCATTCAGACTATAGAAGCTGTTATGAATTCGAAATATAAAAAGGATTTCGAACTAACGGTTTATGATGATTTTAGTGATAAGGAAACAGCAGATTTACTGGATAAAACGGCTTTAAAATACAGTTTTGAGGTTGTTCATTTATCTGATGTAACTACAAACCCTTCACCTAACTATCGGCTAATTCTACAAATAGCTCAATCTAAAGCTATTAATAGTGGGGCACATGTTTTAATTGTAGAATCAGATGTTACCGTAAAGGAAGATACAATAAGTAAACTATATGAAAGTGCACTTAATTTGAATAATCCGGGAATTATTGCAGCGGTAACTACAGATGAGAACGATAAAATTAATTACCCCTATCTTTTTGCATCTGATTTTGAAATAGGTGTCATTTCTGTTAATAAACATTTGAGTTTTTGTTGCACTCTGTTGTCAAATGCTATGCTGAATTCATATGACTTCAATAAACTTAACCCGGAGAAATCATGGTATGATGTATTTGTAAGTCATAAGTCAATTGAAATGGGCTACATCAACTATCTGGACACATCCTGCAGGGTTATTCATAAACCCCACTCAAGCAGGCCCTGGAAGAAGCTTAAATACAAAAACCCGTTTCTCTATTATTTCAGGAAGCTATTTAAAGGTTTGGATAAAATTTAAATTTAGTATGGAACAGAAGTTAGTTAGCATAATAATTCCTGCGTATAATGCTGAAAAATATATAGAAGAGGCTGTCAAATCAGCTTTAGCAAGCACTTACTCTAATTTCGAGATTGTTATTGTAAATGATGGTTCAACTGATACTACACAAGAAATTATAGATACTTTGGCATCTCAGTATCCTGCAATAAGATCTTACACTCAATCAAACGCCGGAGCATCGGCTGCCAGAAATCATGCTATCAGCAAAGCTAAGGGTTTTTATATCTTGCCTTTGGACTCAGACAATTATATTTCTCCCGATTATGTAGAGGAGGCTGTAAAGGTTTTAGAGGCTGAGCCAGATGTGAAACTGGTAAGCTGTGAAGCAAAATATATCGGAGAAAAGAGTGGACGGTGGAAATTCAAGCCTTTCAGCCTGAATTTGTTATGCAGAAAAAATCTTATAGATAATTGTGCAATGTACCGAAAAGCCGATTGGGAGAAAGTAGGGGGATATTGTGAAAATATTTTGGGAAGAGAGGACTGGGATTTTTGGCTGTCACTTTTTGAAACAGGAGGAGAGTTTGTCAGACTTCCAATTGTGGGACTTTATTATCGTGTAAGATCAAACTCAAAAAGAGTGCAGACTCGTCATTTGCATAAAACTTTAATAGATACTTTAAATGTCCGTCATAAACCTTTGTTTTTCAAAGAACTGAATGGTAAGCTTTATTATCAGCGCACCTATTCAAAAATGATAAACAAACTAATAAATTGGTTCAAGCCACAACATGTGTATGTAGAAAAAAACGCTTTGGATTATGAGAAGTTTGTTTATGCTGCAAACGAGCCGGAAACAGTTAAGGATTTTATAAAGGTACCACGTCAGGAGATACGATATATTGGTTATGAAGAAAAGCGCTTTCATATTCCCGGGACAAAAATAAAAAAGTCAAAGGCAATGAGCATGTTCGAGCCTACCAACAAATCACATATTGGTTATTACGAAGAACAAATATCACTCTTTAAATTAAGGAGTTACCTGGTCTTACGCACGGCGTGAGTTTTATGTCTTGAGAAGAGGCAAAACAAAATGAGATCAAAAAATGAAAAAGATAGCGCTAATTGAGTTTAAAACTTATCATACAGAGTGTCTGTATTCACAAATATTATTTTTACAAGCGGGCGGATATCAAATAACACTCATATGTGATAAAAAAGTAGAGAAGGTAATATCAGACTTTAATAGAGATATTACAATTATTTCTTTTGATTTTAGTAAGTTCACATCTTTGCTTAAGGTAAGATCTTTATTAATCAAAAACAACATACAAAAAGTAGTTCTTAATACAGCTCAGGGAAATGCTGCTTTGAAATTTATGATGCTTCATTATCCACGATGGATGCATTTCTTTGGAATTATTCATAATACCGGTAAATTAGATACTAGCATTGGGCAGAAGCTTATATCACGAAAAACAGGTTCATATTTTGTACTTTCAAAATATCAATACCGGCATACGCAGGACAGAAAAGATCTTTCGTTTACATATTTCAATCCTTCCTTTTTTCCTGAATATAATTCCGATAACACAGTTGATGAAAAAGGAGATAAGAAATGGATTGTCATTCCCGGAGCTCTTGAATATAAGAGAAGGGATTACAATTTCCTCTTTGATTTTCTAGAAAAGTATAAAGAAGATAAACTCAATTTTATTTTGCTGGGTAACGGAAGCAAGAATGACGGACCTGCAATTATAAATAAAATCAAAGAGCTTAAGCTTGAACGTTACTTTACTTTTTTCAACTATTTTATTCCCAACAATGTTTTTCATAGTTATTTAAAAAAAGCTGACTGTTTATTTCCTTTGATTCATCCTGAAACAGAGGGTGCGAGCAGTTACAGGAAAAATAAGATATCAGGGATGTTCCCATTATCTTTAACCTATAATGTTCCACTCTTGTGTCATGAAATATTCAGAGGAGTAGAGGATTTTGAATATCCGGCTTTATTCTATAATGATAAAAACGATTTGATTAATATTCTTAATAACAGCCTGAAAGTTGAACACTCTTATACTCTGTCGTTTGAAGATGAAAAAAACAGATATATTCAATTTTTAGAGAGAAATGCAGATACATTTGGTAGTATTAAACCATTTGTCTAATTTTGTGTCTTATAAAGACTAAGAAAAAAGAGTTCTTTAATATTAATGGGGTTGACCGGTTTTGACAGCGGGTAGAAGAGGTTTGTAAGCATGCAGTGCGTTGTCGGTTTGCACTTTAATCTCAAACGGCAAAGCTATAACTGGCAATAATAACAATTACGCTCTTGCTGCGTAACCGAAGTATAGTAGGTTAACGCTTAATTCAGCCACTAGGTGGCAGAACAAGACATCACCCGGATGCTGTGGCTTCGAAGCGATCCGATACGGTGGTGCAGGTAAATCGGAGATAGGTTAGGAGAGGCTTCGGCTCCTTACCGAAATTAAGAAGATAAGGAATGAGTTTGGTGGCTTCAGTCGCGCTCACTCCCGACAAATAAAATGAAGATAAGCATGTAGAAAGCAGATTGCTTCCTCGTTTGGACGAGGGTTCGAATCCCTCCAGCTCCACTAGAATTTAGAAGCTATTGAATATCAGTATTCTAAAACCGTGTAATTGTCTATAAATTGTCTAACAGACGTTTATAGACAATTTTTTTATATATTTTTAAGAACAAAAAGAGATATTATTTTATCAAAACTAAAGAATGCATAAGGTGATATGGACACCGTTTGATATGTTAAATTTTCTGCACGGAGCCCGGAATCAGGTAAAATGGATCTGTAAATTGGGTCATAAATACTGATTTATTGCGTGTTATTTACTTAAAAGATCATCCAAATTCCACGCCGAAATATGTTCAATTCCGTAACCGTATCTGGCATAAAGATAATTCCGGTAGCTTAAATCATTCATGTAGTATTTGCTGCTACCCGAAA
>JAQUIZ010000232.1 GCA_028683355.1 Fermentimonas sp. | reverse complement strand
ATAACTGCAGCATCTTCTGCAGCGTCATGATTTCCACAAAACAGGTAATTCTTCCTGCCCAGTGCCAGACCCCTCAGACTGTTTTCAGCAAGGTTATTATCTATGTGATACCTGCCATCGAGATGATAACGGCTTAAACGGTGATAGATGTCATAACAGTATTTTATTGCCTTGCCTATAGGACTTTTTGGTAGCACTTTACTGTATTCATTCACCAACCATTTTTCAAAGACAACCATGATGGGGTAAGCGTGTGTCTCTCGCAACCTAGCTCTCTCCTGGTAAGAAAGATTCTTATCATCAGCCTCCCTTTCAACTTCGTATAGAAGTCCGATTTGCTCGAGTGCATACTCAGATCTTTCTTTATCATTTTTGAGTGACTCTTCAAACTTCCGTCTGGCATGAGCCCAACAACCAAGAGGAAGTACATCTTTTTTGTATTCATACATTTGATATACGCCATAACCGTCAGTCTGCATAGCACCCCGGAAGTCTTTTAAAAGCGATAATGCTACCTTCTGTGCTCTTGAACCATGGTCATAATGGAAGAATACCTGCTTGTCCATAACAGAGCGAACCATCCATATATACCCGTTGACAGTTTTATGCTTCTCGTTATTTATGACAGGCACGGTGGTTTCATCCACCTGGATATAATCTGTGGCAAGAACCAGTTCTTTGAGCCGGTAGTATAGTGGCCTCAGCAGATCGGCCGTATCCTTGAACCAATCATTCACCGTTGGTGGCGGAAGATTTACTCCCATCTGCTTCATCATCTGTATCTGTCGATAAAAAGGAAGGTGGTTCACGTACTTGTTTATCATCAGTTCCGCCAAAAGTGATGCTCCGGCATAACTGCGTGCAATAGGCTGGTATTTTGCAGGAAGTGGTGCAGTTATAATAGAAGAAGACTTCTGGGAATCCCCTTCAGCTTTGCTTTTTAAAACATATTTATGACGTATAATCTTCCTTACCCAGCATCTTCCGGGTTCATACTCCATAACTTCAGTAATCTCGGGCTCTAGCTCTGTCAATGTATCAGAGTTGTCTTTTACCTCATCGGGATAAAGATGTTCTTCTACTCGTGGAAGACCCTCAGGTAAAGGTTTGCGTACAGGTTTTCTTTTTACACGCTCTTTTACACGTCTTTCTTTGAAAGTTTCTATATCTGCTTTGGCTGCTTCTGCAAGTTCTTTTTCTTCAGGTAAAAGGTCTATACCTTCAAAGTCGATCATGCGTTGCCGGGGATCTTCTTTTATAAAGCGTTCACTGGACTTGCCCCATATCCGGCGTCTCAAGTAAGCAACCTGCTTCTCTAAATCGAGGATCTTTTCGTCTTTTTGGGATATGGTTTGTTCATACGAGGTTTTTAATGCATCAACGTCTGTACGATCTTCAAGCTTACCCTTCAGAAGCATATTCTCCTGATATAAACGGTCGCATTTCTCCAGGAGGAGTTCTAAAAGCTCGTTCGGATTTTCTTTGTTTTCTTGCATCATTAACCTGTTAGATAACGAGAGTAAAGATACAAAAACAGTGCAATATATGCAAGTAAAAAGGATGCTAAAATCGTTTGTTTATGCGCCTTTCCAACGCTTTTTATATTTGCATTTCTCGGTCTCAATACCCTGAACCATCAGCATAAGTTTTTGCCATGAGAAGGGGTGCGATCTTCCATTTTCATCAAAAGAGGGTAACGTGAAATTACCTTTTTCAAGCTTCATATAATAAATCACAAGCCCGCCATGTTCCATGTGCAGAGCCTTCAAACTGGTGCAATGACGATTCAGAAAGATGAAAACATCTCCGCTGCGTACATTCTGTCCCATCTGATCCGTGACCAATCCGCTTAAGGTGTAAAAACCTTTGCGCATATCGGTAGGCTGGGGATAAAGCCAGTAACGCATTGAGTCGTTAAGGTTAAACATGCTTTATTGGGTTAGAAGGATTAAAGATCGCAGCTGGTTGATGTCTGACCCAACGGGAACACGTAATTTAACTCCATTGGGATAAACTATTTCAAAAACATCACAGGTAACGGGGTCAGCATGCTCCGGAATCGGTTTTTGTTGAACTTTCTTTTTTGCCGGCAGCTGTGGACTTGAACCGGAGAAAACAATAGGTACAAAATCTGATGGTTGTTCACTATGTTGGTTCTGTTCTAGTAATTTCTTTTTCCAATAATAAAACTTAGACTGAAGTATACACTCATTTTCGCAAAAGTCTTTTACAGGAAGACCGCTGGACTGGAAGCGATCATAAACTAACTCAAACTGCTTTATTGTCCACATATTTTTTTGAGGACAAATATAGAAGGGATTAAAAGTAAAAATAAGACGGGGCAGACCGAATGCTTACAGCGTAGGAATAACTTATAGCCTCACCCATGCGGTTTTTTGGTAGTACTGTAGGATATGTCTTCTCCATCCACTTTTCAAAAGACAGCATTATGGGACGTGCAAGCTCATTTCTTTTTTTATAGCGCTCTTCATACGACAGATTCTGTTCATCTGCCATTCTTTCTATTTGGTAAAGTTGCTGTATCTGCTTTAATGCATACTCTGCCAGAGATTTGTTCTCGTCCAAAGCTATTTCATAACGACGTCTTATATGAGCCATGCAGGCAACAAGACAAACCCGGTCGTTTTCTTTAAAAATATTATATGCTCCATAACCATCACTTTGGAGGTAACCATCATACGATTTTAATAAAGAGTAGGCTGTATCTCCCGATCTTGAACCATCATCATAATGAAAAAAGACCAGTTTCTTCATGACAGATCTTACCATCCACAGGTATTCCTTTTTGGCATAATGACTCTCTTTGTTTATCACCGGCAAGGTAGTTTCATCAACCTGAATGTAGTCAGTGTTTAAAACCTCATCCTTCAGGATCTTGTATAATGGAGTTAGTAGCTCACATGTGGGTTTAAACCACCCACTAAGGGTGTTTGATGGTATCTTTACTCCCAAGTGATGAAACTGTTTTATCTGACGGTAAAAAGGCAGATGATATTCATACTTTCCAAGCATAATCTCTGACAGGAGGCTAGCTCCGGGAAGTCCTTTGTAGATGG
>JAQUIZ010000084.1 GCA_028683355.1 Fermentimonas sp. | reverse complement strand
ACAAAGATATGAAAAAGTTCGCAGTTACAGATTAATTACTAATCACTATCTCAGACTTATCCATCTCTCCGTCTACAGGTGGATTCAACTTTGCAACACTAACTTCCAGAGAAATTATTTCAGGATAATTGTCGAAAAGTTTTTTGTAAATACGTCCTGCAATATGCTCCAGCAGCTTAGAGGGCACACTCATCTCAGTTTTTATAAGATCGTAAACATCTGCATAATTTATAGTATCCTCTACATTATCAGAATCACACGCTTTTGTTAAATTCGCCTCAATAAGAACATTAACCTCAAAGGCAGCCCCTATTATTGTCTCCTGAGATAAAACCCCATGGTGAGAGTGGAATTTCATATTGGAGAGTTTAATTTTAGTTTTCATTATTAATTATTTTATCGCGAGGTATACATTACGCTTCTCTTATCCCTCTTTTTCAAATTCAAATATAAGAACATTTTAGTATATTTGTTGTTTTATGAGTTAAATCAAAAATAATATGAGAACAAACGAAATCCCCGAAAGACTCGAAGCCATGCGTAAGTTTATGGGTGAGAACAATCTGGATGCATTTATTATCCCGAGTACAGACGCTCACCTTAGTGAATATCCCCCCAAATACTGGGAATCCAGAAAGTGGATAAGCGGCTTTAGCGGGTCGGCAGGAACTGCTGTTGTCACCAAAGACAAGGCAGGAGTTTGGACTGACTCCCGTTACTTCATTCAGGCTGCTGAAGAACTGAAAGATACCGGTTTTGATCTATTTAAAATGGGTCAGCCTGACACTCCTGATATGACTGCCTGGATAATAGAACAGGTAGGAACCGAGGGCACAGTAGGCATAGACGGTCTGGTTTACGCCTCATCAGATGCTAAATCATTAAAAGACAAACTGGATGCTAAAGATATAAATCTGAACACTGATTTCGATCCCTTTTCTTCTATAAGAACCGACAGGCCTGAAATCCCTAAAAACCAGATATTCACACTACCGGTTGAAGTGGCCGGTGAAACGGTAAAAAGTAAAATTGACCGTATAAATGCTGAACTTAAAAAGCTGGAGGCTGATGGTATAATTATTGTTACGCTTGATGCTGTCGCATGGACATTCAACATGAGAGGCAATGATGTTGAGTATAATCCTGTTGCAGTGGCCTATGCTTATGTTTCAGAGAACGAGACAGTTTTGTTTATAGATCCTGATAAAATAAACGAAGATGCAGCTGGTGAATATAAAGAACAGGGAATAAAAATTAGTGATTACAACAATATATTTGAGTATGTTGCAAATCTTCCTGAGAACAACACAGTTTGCGTCACCGGCAGTAAAATTAACTGGAAACTGCTGCAGACTATACCCGAATCGTGCAAAATAATTGATGTTCCATCTCCTGTTGATCTGATGAAAAGCATTAAAAATGCAACCGAACTGAATGGTTTTCGCAATGCAATGATCAGGGACGGACTTGCTCTTGTAAAGTTCTATATGTGGCTTGAGGAGGCAATACCTGCAGGTGAGGTGACAGAGGTTATGGTTGAAGAAAAACTTCTTGAATATCGCTCTCAGCAGGAAATGTTTGTAGGAGAAAGCTTCGGAACAATTGCAGGTTATGCAGGTAATGGTGCCATAGTTCACTATCATGCTACTCCTGAAAACTGTCTTACCATAAAACCGGAAGGACTGTTGCTTATTGACTCGGGCGGACAGTATAAAGACGGCACAACCGACATTACGCGTACAGTTGCTGCGGGCAAACTTACCAGGCAGATGAAAGCAGATTACACAAATGTGCTGAAAGGACATATTGCTATTGCCACAGCAATTTACCCTGAAGGAACAAGAGGCTCACAACTTGATGTGCTTGCACGTAAGGCGCTTTGGGATAACGGACTTACCTACTGGCACGGAACAGGTCACGGAATCGGTCACTTCCTGAATGTTCATGAAGGTCCGCAAAACATACGTCTCGAAGAGAACCCCACCCTACTTAAACCGGGAATGGTTACCTCCAACGAACCTGGAGTTTACCGTGCAAATCAGTATGGTATCCGCATAGAGAATCTTATCGTAACACAGGAATATCAGAAAACTGAAGAGTTTGGCACTTTTTATAACTTCGAGACTATCACACTTTGTCCGATCGACACCAAGCCAATTTCAAAGAAACTTCTTACAAAGAGTGAGAAAAGATGGCTCAACAGTTACCATAAAATGGTATATAAAAAGTTGAAAAGATATCTAAGCAAAGAAGAAAAAGTCTGGTTGAAGAATAAAACCAAACCTATTTAATTAATAATAATATGTAATCAGAAGTCGGGGTATTAGTTTAATTTAAACATACCCGACTTTTTATTTTATAACTATGGCTCTCGTAAAATCAGTTCGTGGCTTCACCCCTAAAATAGGAGAAAACACTTATCTTGCAGATAATGCTACTATTATAGGAGATGTTGAAATAGGCCGTGATTGCAGTATATGGTTCAATGCCGTGCTGAGAGGTGATGTAAACTCAATACGAATTGGAAACCGTGTAAATGTGCAGGATGGCACTGTAATACATACTCTTTATCAGAAATCAGTATCAATTATCGGCGACGATGTCTCTATCGGTCACAATGTTGTAATACATGGTGCAGAAGTAAAAGCCGGTGCTCTTATCGGGATGGGAGCAATCGTACTGGATCATGCTGTAATAGGTGAAGGCGCAATTATTGCTGCCGGATCAGTTATCCTCAGCGGCACACAAGTAGAGCCCGGCAGCATTTATGCCGGGGTACCTGCAAAATTCGTAAAGAAAGTTGATCCTGCACAGTCGAAAGAGATGAACCAGAAAATTGCGAACAACTATCTGATGTATTCCGGCTGGTTTAAGGAGGAGGATTCTGGGGAATAATAGAAAATCCCCTTTAATTGGAATGTAGTTAAAACGATGTACAAATTATTAGTAGTTGTCTCCTCCTAATTCTTCAACACTCCTGAGATGTACTCATTTCCACCTGAATCTATGGAAACTGTATGATGTCCGGTTTCAGCAAATGAATCTGTTTTTATAGGCCTCAGTTCATAATTATGTACCGGCTTATACTTCATAGTCCATAGAAATGGCACCCAAACTAGTAAGCCTCCGATTATTGCACCTGCATCAACCTCTTCATTCCTTGTAAGGTAAGTATACAGGGGCTCAAATCCCTCTTTCTCGATACGTAATGAGGTTGTGCTGCCCACAATTTTTGTGTCGGAATACGAAAGTGGAGTTACACCCATGTACTCTTCATTCATATAAACTTTTGCACCACTTGGGTTTGACTGGATTAATGTGGAACTTGAGCAGCTGCCAAACAACACTGTAACTGCTAAAATTAGTGCCGCAGATTTCATGAAAATAGATTGATTACGCATATTGATTTTGTTAAGTAAATGTCTTCAGCAAAGATAGATTTATTTTCACAATTTCAGATTAAATTACCGTGTAATTTCCTTTTGAATGATCTTTGGAGGTTTACCATCCAATTAATTCTTTTATTAAAAAAAACATTTACTTTTGCAGTCTATAAATCAAAAAACACAATAATTTACAATTCCATGAAACAATTTCTGAAATGCAACAACTGTGGAAATTTCAATGAAATAAAATCTGAGTATATGGTGCTTTGCTCTTTCTGCAGAAAGAAAATTAATAATAATTTCACAGAATGGCAACAAAGAAATCCGGGAAACAGTTTTGAAGAATATAAACAGATAATAGGTATCGGGGAAAACCAGCTTCCACCAGAAGTTCCCAAGAAAAAGAAAAACAGTCTAAAATCACGATCAATTAAGGAAAAGATTCTTATAGTTGTTATTACTGCAATTAGTGCAGCATTGGGTGGCTGGCTGGCAGATGTAGCGATTAGTTCAATTAGAAATAATAAAAAGACCAGCGAAAACATCCTTAATCAAGAGTGGATTAAAAAAGAATATGGCAATAATACTTTAAAGATAGAAACCCCTTTTGAACTAGTAAGATTAAAACAATCACCGGAAGAATTGAGTCAGCTAAAAGAGTTGGTTGAAGAGATTGAAATGTATGAAAGCTCTAATGATAATTCATTTAAAATATTTCTCAATATCACCAACTACAAACCTGAGACGGCTTTAAACTTGCAGGGTGCTGCTAATGGCACAGTTAATGGATTAAAAAATCAACCCTCAGTTAGCGATTTTATATACGACGAGCAAGCATATGAACGCAATTCAATCCCGGGATTTATTCAAAAAGGTTCATTCAAAATACAGGGACAGGAAGTTACCTTTACCAGCATTGGATTATTAAATGAAAATATTTATTATCAGCTTATTATCTCCACAAATCCTAACGATGAAGTTGCAAAGAATGCTGCTGATAGAATAATAAACTCAATAGAAATAGTTTAATATCCTTAAAGCAAATATTTCACCTCTCGTGTGCAACACCTTTGCGATTAGCAGTAACCATCTTATAAAGCTGATCATTAGGGCGTATCTTCTCGTTAGTCTTTATCGAGAAGCGATCACCTTTGACAGCCTCATCAGTAGTTTCGAGATCAACACGAATATCTTCTGCAGTAACAAAAACAGCACCTGTAGTTGGTCCCGTTATTAGCAACTCATCCCCCGATTTCACTGATTGTGTCTCCACCAGAAACTCTGTCACACCAAGATTACCAAAGTGTTTCACTGCCTTACCAACATATACTTTTCGCTTCGTTGCACCCGAGCCGTAGCGGTGTGTCCATTCACCAAGTCGCTGACCCAGGTAATATCCATCCCAGAAACCACGATTGAATACAGTGGCAAGTTTTTCATTCCACACATCAATCTTCTCCTGAGTAAATGTATCGTTACAATAAGACTCGATAGCCTCTCTGTAGCAGGTTGTCACTATACGTACATATTCAGGCCCTCTTGCCCGTCCTTCTATCTTGAACACCCGCACCCCTGCATCCAGCATCTTATTCATAAAGTGGATTGTTTTCAGGTCTTTAGGCGACATAATATACTCGTTATCAATCTCCAGCTCTATATCGCTTGTTTTATCCTTAACGATATAAGATCTGCGGCAGATCTGATTACATTGACCACGGTTTGCGGATAGGTCTTTTTCGTGGAGACTAAGGTAACATTTACCTGATACTGCCATACAGAGTGCTCCATGGGCAAACATCTCAATCTGAATCAGTTCACCACCCGGTCCCTTTATCTGCTGCTCCACGATATCTTTATGTATAGCAGCAACCTGATCGAGATTCAGCTCACGCGCAAGCACCACTACATCAGCATACTGCGCATAAAACTTCAGTGATTCGGTATTTGTTATGTTCAGCTGTGTTGATAAGTGAACTTCAACACCAATTGAACGGGCATACATAAGAACTGCAACATCAGCAGCGATTATTGCTGACAGATTTGCTTCCTTTGCCGCATCCACAATCTTGCGCATCAACGTTATATCATTGTTATAAATGATAGTGTTGACAGTCAGATAACTCTTTAGATTATTCTCGCGACAAATTTTAGCGATATTATGAAGATCGTCAATAGTAAAATTGTTGGATGATTTGGAACGCATATTCAACCCTTCAATACCAAAGTATATTGAATCTGCCCCACCCTGTATGGCTGCCATAAGCGACTCATAAGAGCCTGCCGGTGCCATTATCTCGTAATCTTTTCTGGATTTCATTGCTTTGCTCTGATTTTAAAGCACAAAAGTACAAAAAAAGAGTCAATATTCATATTATGGATTAAGAGCAGAGATTACAATAGGACGTAAGTATTCATACCATATTTTGCAATAAATGGTCTGGCTCCCGCTTATTATCGGCTTATGTTCCGTATATATCCGGCTTATATCCGGTATATAAAAATATATGCCGGAAACATACATAATATAAACTATACTAATAGGTATTATAAGCTATATAGGAAAGATGTCAGACTGATATATAAAAAAAGGGTGGCTCATCACGAGTCACCCCTTCAATATAACAAGTCATTTTAAAAGTAATAATATAATTAATTTACTGAAACCTTCTTAATAAACACTTCTGCATCAGAATATGCATTGGTCATTACTTCCTGAGCAACGCCACCTATCTGTGAAGAAAGCATTTCTGCATTCATACGCGACACATAAGTGGATCCATCCGCCTTTTCGTAAACCGATATTCTGCAGGGAAGCATATTGGAATACAGACGCAAACCATCATCGGACAGCAACCTGTATGCGTAATCCGGCTTGCAGAGCTCTATTACTTTAACAGGAAGTATCTCTTTTCCGTTCTTTTTCATTATTTCCTGTAAATCCAGAACTTGAATTACTTTCCATCCGCCTTCAGCAATAATTTCTGAAAGCTTGACAACAGTTTCTTCGAAACCATATTTGCTGCTGTTTTCATAGAACATCTGTTCCATAATTATTATCTTTTAGTTTTTTAATAAAACTTCTTCAATTGCTTGCTTGAAAGCATCTTTGGGTAGTGCACCCTGAGCCATTTGAGGAGCTTCGCCCATCGGAACAAAAAGTAACGAGGGAATACTGCGAATACCAAACTCAGCTGCAAGCTGCTGCTCGGCTTCTGTATCTACCTTGTAGATATAAATCTGACCATCATACTCTTCGGCCAACTCTTCTAGTATCGGTGCAATCATCTTACATGGTCCGCACCAGTCGGCATAAAAATCAATAATTGCCGGCTTATCACCCAGATATACCCATTTGTCGGGAGTTTCTTCGAAATTTGCCACTTTCTTTAAAAAGTCAGCTCTTGTTAAATGAATAGTTTTTGCTGTTGTTGTTGTCATATTATTTTCTGTATTTATTGTGTTTGTTTCTGTTGTCTGTGAATTTTTGTTTTGACTCTGATTATTGCATGCAGCAAGTGTAAAAGCTAATGCAAGGGACAATAATAGAACACCTTTTCGTTTAATATTCATAGTTCTTTACTTTTATCTGTATTATCAACTTCTTTTGTACTCTCCATCAGTTTCTTATGAGTTTTATCTGCCGAAAACATATCAAATAGCAGGTAGCCAAATATCGCTCCAAAAAAGATCATCTTATATGGATTTGAAGTGATTGAGCAAGTGCCGCTGACACACCCCACATAGAAATAATAGAGATATCCACCCAGTGCTCCTGTAGCCAATCCTGCAATTTTAAGCCAATGTTGTAAAAAAAAGTTCTTCATTAATTAATTCTATTTTTAATTACCCTTTTAATAATCTCCTGTTTATATTTTTAATTGAGCTTTCTCTCGCCTATTACTGATAATTCTGAGATGTTGTTCGTATTATCGCAATTCATCATACACTTTAGCATGTTTGTTACTCGCTTATCCTTAAGTGAGTAAAAACTATTTTTCCCCTCTCTTCTACAGTCTAAAATACCTTTGGCACGCATATCTGTGAGATGATGAGAAAGCAGCGATTGTTCGCATTCCATTTTTTCGCGCAACTCACTTACAGACATCTCTTCTGTTTGAGACAGCTGCATCACAACACATAGACGGGTTTCATGCGCCAATGCTTTAAGAATATAGGCCGCATCTTCAAATTGAGCGCGATCTATTTTTCCATTATTTATTTTCTTAATTTCACCTATTTCCATAATCTAATATCGTCTGAAAATCGCATTATTAATATATGAACATATATTCATATGTTTTTGTTCAACAAAAGTACAATAATTTTGAATAAAAGAATTAATTGCTTAGCGGATTTTTATGTAATATGTTAGTTTTCCTTCGATTAAGCGGTGTGCTGAACGTCCGAAATAGGCATCTTCACTTCGGCGACTTGTAAAAAGATCACCCAGTCCGAAATAGTATCGTCCCTCAAGGTCGAAGTTTCCTATCCCTGTCTGAATTTCAATACCCATTCCACCTATCAGACCATAATCCACTCTTTGCATTTCGCTGATGGGATTATACTGATAACCTATTCTAAGATCCGGATTAGCCTCTCTGCGAGCCTCTACATCATCAGCAAGAGCCTGACTCATGTACTGATTATCAGAGAGGAGAAAGCTTATCTGAGGACCAACATTAATTATAAAACGTGTTTTGTTTCCAAAATAGACATGGGTCATAAAAGGAATTTCGAGATAATTTAAGGTTCTATTGTATGAAAAGCCCGATTCAGGATCAAACTCCTCTTCCCATCCCCGCTGTGAATAATTAGCCTCTGCTACTAAGCCTAAATTCTTCTGAGATATATATTTTACAGCAAAACCACCTAAAAGTCCTGATTTTTGAGCCTGGGGGACAGAGGGCAGGAAGTCAATTCGTGTAAAAGAGGGACCGGCTCCTGCACCTATATAAAATTCACCCTGAAAGTTTTCTCTCTGTGCGAAAAGGTTATCAGAGGTTAGAACTGCTAATGTCAGGAAGATGAATATTAGACGTTTCATCTGCTTATTTCCGTTTTAATTATTCTACCGTTTGTATCGTAATTAATTAAGTACATACCGTAATTTAAAAATCCACCCCAGTTGTTTAATCTTTTAAAATAGAATGGAAACTGTAATGTATTCACCTGAACTTTGTCTACCTGTTGTTCAAAGTTAACACCATACCTGTCAAGAGCAGTCAGGAAAAACATTCCCGTATCATATCCCCACATTCCGTATCCTGGATTTGTATCAAGTAAATTTCGTCCGTACCACTTTTGAAACCTTTCCCTGAATGCTTTGGTGACCGGATTATTATTGTCTACGAAGAAAGGACTGTAAATATATGTTCCAAAATGATGGTACTCATCAATTAAGCTTGAGTAAGTCTGCCATTCGGGATAGCCAAATAGTCTGAACACATAATCGGAATTAGTTTCCTGCACTTTTTTCAACTCCTCAATAATTCGTCTCAATGTATTTGAGTCGCCGCTGGTAGGTATGATTACATTCTCTTTACCGGAACTTAACAATGCCAGTATTGATGTCTCTAAGGTGCTTGTAACACTTATTGTTTCATACCTGATATTGTTGTTTCGGAGATTATTCTGTATTTGCGAAAGCAGTTCCATTTTATCATTCTGCCCACCACTTACAAAAATGATATTTGAATTGCGGAAGGTTTCTAAGAATACATCAGATGTATTATCGTTTAGCGACTTGGGTAGTGGATTTACCTGAAATATATTGCCGTTATTTAATACCTCACCGTTACTGTTGGAAAAAGGAACAACATATTTAATGTTATTAGCTCTTGAGAAATCTGAAAGTGTTCTTATCTGAGAATCGCTAACACCGCCAATAATTAAATTCAGCGACTGCATTTCAAGTGTCTGAAGAAGACTCTCAAGTTTTTTAGTATCTCCCCCTTTACCAATTTCAAAAACATATAACTCAAGATCTGTACCTCTGTTTTTTAAATCCTCTACAGCCAGAAGAAAACCTTCGTAATACTCCTGCAGACGTAAGTGCGCTCCGCCACTTTCATCAAGAAAAGGAAGAAGAAGACCAACTTTTATTACATCCACTCTCTGAGGACTCTGTCGTTGAATCAACAGGCGGTTTACATCATTTTCCAATCTTTGAGTCGTACCTTCGAGAGAACTCCTGTTAACCGGAATTATGAGTTCCATATTTGTCTTGAGTCCACCTGCAAGCATTGGATTTTTGGCTTCAATTTCTCCTACCGGCACATTATACTGCCGTGAGATGCTATAAAGCGTTTCTCCTCTGCTAACTCTGTGAGTTAAATCTGTAGTCTGTACTTCATATGGCGTTACAACCTGATATGATTCGAAAAAAGGAATACGAATTGTTCGCCCAATTTGAAAAGTTTCTACCGTAAGTCCGGGATTAGCTGCAATTACATCTTCAGGTTTAAGAGAATAAGTTCTGGACAGAGAGTAAAGTGTCTCTTTGGGAAGTATAGTATGATAACGATAATTTTCCTCTTTCACCTCACTTATCACTCTTCTTTGAGGGATTGTTAATACCTGGCCTACTGATATTGATTCTCTTGCATTCGGGTTGAGCCTATAGATCTCATCCACCGTAGTGTTGTACATCTGAGATATACTAAAAACAGTTTCACCCTTTACAACAGTATGTTTGAAATTTTGATTCTGATCGACTGGAGGAGTTTGATCAACAGCAGTTGCACCTGATGCTGCTGTTCTGTTAACAGAACTACTTACTGCTGATTGAGAATTTCCTTGTGATATTGGAACAAGAAGTTCCTGTCCATTTTGCAAACCTTGATTTGCACCCGGATTACTTCGCAGTAAATCGGCAACAGATACAGAAAAAGTGCGGGAAACAGAATATAAACCCTCTCCGGGTTGTACCTTGTATCTGTAATATGATTTTCCATCAATGGTTACGGTTTCGTATGGCATACCCTGACCATTCAGAGCTTGTATTCCCATTAAAAACAAAAGAACAATTGCCAATATTTTGCTAAACCTAAGAGAATCACTCATTATTTATCTATCTTAATTATAAACTGTTCTGAAAATATTACTCACAAAAGTACTAATATTATTCAAAAATCAGCTCTAGTCGCTCTGAGTTACAATTGTTTTACAGTAATTAGAGCAATTTTAACACAATTATGTTCCTATTCTTCAGACATGTAGATGAATCCACTTCGGGATAAATAAAGTTCCCTGTTAAAATGGAAGCGCATCTTTATCCTGAGGAATTACCTCTGATGAATTATCTGAACCAAACTGGTCGTTAGACTTATACGACTTATTCATTTTGGACGGGAGTTCCACATAGTTTTTACCTACTGCGTAATCATCAAGATTCTGGAAACGTGCATATTCACCGTCGAATCGCATACTTGCAATACCGGTGGGACCATTACGATGTTTTGCAATAATAATTTCAGCTATACCAACAAGTGAATTACCCATCTCATCCTCTGTAATACGATAGTATTCAGGACGGTGGATAAAACAAACAATATCAGCATCCTGCTCAATTGCTCCCGACTCGCGAAGGTCTGAAAGTTGAGGGCGCTTACCTTCTGTTCCTACTCTGGACTCTACACCACGGTTAAGCTGTGAAAGTGCAAGAATAGGTATATTAAGTTCTTTTGCTAATCCTTTCAGTGACCGTGAAATCATACTAACCTCCTGTTCACGGCTGCCAAAATTCATTCCGCTGGCGTTCATCAACTGAAGGTAGTCAATAATAATCGCTCTGATCTTGTGCTCACGAACAAGTCGCCGTGCCTTTGTACGCAGTTCAAATACAGAGAGACTGGGAGTATCATCTATATAAATAGGTGCATTATAAAGCAACTTATGATTTTTATCGAGTCGTTCCCACTCATCATCAGAGAGCCTTCCACTTTTGATACTCTCTCCTTTTATCTGGCAAACGTTCACAATCAACCTGTTCACCAGCTGAACATTAGACATCTCAAGCGAGAATATGGCAATTGGTTGCTCATAGTCAAGAGCTATATTTTTTGCCATAGAGAGTACTAACGCGGTCTTACCCATTGCCGGACGCGCAGCAATAATTACCAAATCCGAATTTTGCCATCCGGAGGTAAGCTTATCCAATTCCTTAAACCCGGTTGGGAGGCCACTCATTCCATCCTTACGATTAGCTGCAATCTGGATGTTATCCATTGCCTCTTTAATTACCGGATTGATCTGTATTACATCTTTTTTAACGTTACGCTGTGAAATTTCGAACAGTTTTCCTTCCGTCTCCTGCATTAGATCATCCACGTCTACTGTTTCATCGAATGCATTTTGCGAAATCTCAGAGGAGAATGATATAAGTTCGCGGGCCAGATACTTTTGTGCTATAATTCTTGCATGGTATTCAATATGTGCTGCCGAGGCTACTTTCTCGGATAGCTCAGCTATATATACAGGACCGCCGGCAGCTTCAAGTTCACCACGGCGTTTGAGTTCTTCAACAACCGTAAGTACGTCAACAGGTTTTTGCTGCATTGATAAACCCTGAACAGCTCCATATATTAACTGATGGGTAGGATCATAAAAGCTCTCAGGCTTGAGAATTTCTCCAACAATTGAATATGAATCTTTCTCAAGCATCAAGGCACCCAGTACGGCCTCTTCAAGCTCTCTGGCCTGTGGGGGTAATTTACCAACATCAGGTGCTACAACTGTTTTTTCGATTACTTTAAAGGATGGTTTTCGCTTCTGTTTCTCCATTTAAATTGGTTTTGCTCGTTAAAAAGTTTGTAAAGTTAGGGAGTAATTTTGTCGCCAGGGGATTTTTCATTCAAATGTTTCTCGTAAGTTATAAACAAAAGAGTGTTGAAAACTTGAGAAACCAATTACAGTCAAACTTTCAAAATACTAAAGTACAAAGATAGCAAATATAAAAAGCCTAAGTTGATTACAAAAAATATTATTTAATAAAAAATGAACTTTTAAACGCCAGACTTGTTACTATATAGCAACTACTCCTATTTGATAGTTTATTTCACTTAACACTTATACTTTTATTACAAATCAATGGTCACAAATCAAGTAAGGGAAATTTTAAAAGATAAAAACTTAAAAATTACACCTCAGAGAGTAAGTATACTCGAAGCAGTTTTTTCACTAAACAATCACCCAAACGCTCAGCAGATTATTGATACAGTTCATAAAAAGAGCCCGAATATATCTGTAGGTACAATTTACAAAACACTGGAAACTTTTGTTGAAAATGGTGTAATATCCAAAGTACGCCACATAGATGAATCATTAAGATATGACTGGCGTGTTGAAAATCATCATCATTTATATGTTGAAGAAGACAATAAAATAGTTGACTATATAAATGATGAACTAAACATACTACTTGAAGACTTTTTCACAAAAAACAGAATCCCCGGGTTTGAAATTAAGTCGGTTAAAGTTAACATAAATGGAAAGTACATTCAAGAATGAAACTTTTAAAGAAAGATCAGAGGAATTTATCA